>NZ_JAEMGT010000138.1:0-4069 GCF_017655185.1 Rahnella sp. ChDrAdgB13
GGCTTTTGGGCTTTTGGGCTTTTGGGCTTTTGGGCTTTTGGGCTTTTGGGCTTTTGGGCTTTTGGGCTTTTGATGTCCCCGATTCTTGAGCACTGTCATCTTGTTCTTCATCACCACCGCTCTTTCGCATTCGCTCCCGAGCATGAATCAATTAGATCACTTCTTCGTGTCCTTTTCAATATTTATTTTCTATTTATTCTGCAATTAAGAGATTTTCTTTCTCCATAGCGGCTTTCATGCAGTGATAGATACACTGTTCAGCCAGATTTTCAGCCCACCTAACCCTGATCCTCGCAACCTCAATGTGAACAAATGCGTCACTTTCCATGATTCCTGCGATAACTTGCGCGCTTTTGCGGTCTCGGTATCGTTTAATAAGGACATCACGCAACGGACTATCGGGCGTGAAAGTTTCAACCATGCACTTTTCTACGAATTCAGCGTCATCCTGTTCTTTGGCGAGACTGATGGCGTTGAATCCTGAATTCCCTGGTGCAAATATTTCTTTCACTTTCCTGATTAAATCCTCACCGGAATATCCCTGCTTACCAAGGTTGCTGAAGATGACCTGAATGTGCTTCCCTTCATCTGAGTTCCAGTGGTCACGCCACATCAGCCTTCCGAGGATATTTATAGCGCCTCGGTCTGGCCCATCGCCCCCTCGGTGCTTCGCCCCCCAGTTCATCAACATGTATCGCGTCCACGTTTGCTGTAATGGTGTAATCGCCTTGGCGTCCTTTGCCCATTTCTTTTTGAGCTGGCTTTCACGGGAGAAGCCAGACAACTGAATAAGCATTTTGTCTCTCATTTCTTTCTCCGCTTAGGCTGGGCATCCCACGACTGAATGCTGGTAGGCGCTATCACTGGATGTATGGGTGTGAAGAGGGAGAGTATTTTGGTGATGAGTGGGGTCATAATTTCACCTTCTGAAGTTGCCAGTTTGGAAGGTCGCCTTTAACACCAGCATTACGAATGCGAGCCTTGGCGTTGCGTTCAATCAGAATCAGTTTTTCGATGTTCACCCGACGCTGCTTCTCTTCTCGCCTTAATTCGCTGATGTCGTTAGCAAGGTGGGTTTCCTTTTTGGCTATCTGCATTAGCAAGTCAAAGTGATCGATTACCGCCCCACACTTTTTGCATTTAACTTGCCGGTCACGCTCGTTGATGGTGTATCCCGGATGCAGGCAGAAATGGCCTTCGTTTTCCAACAGGAAATTCACTTTCCCCTTTGGGTCTGAATCATCAGCCAGCGGGAACGCCACCACATTTCCAAGTTCGGTTTCTGTTTCGGTTGTCATGCTGCCTCCGATAATTTCTTTGACGCCCGTAATTTCGCTCTGTAGGTGGCTCGTATGCCGTCGAGTTCTTCGCGGGTGTATCGATGAGGGGTGTTGTTGTTTTCAAGAGCCTCGACACGCCCAAGGCCGATTTTCAGTACCAGTGCTGCGCGGTAAGGAATGGCGTTACTGGAGAGTTCGGCATTGCACCGATGACATTGCTTGTGAATATTGTCCTCGTTATATCTGAGGTGTGATGCCGCGCCCCTCGATCGGTAATGTCCCGCTTCCCATTGCACTGTTTCGTATGTGCCGCAACTGATGCAGGGCTCATCAACGTCTCGGCCTTTGGTGATGTAATCGTTCACCGCTCGCTGCGTCATGTCCTCCCAGTGCTTGAGTGGCTTCAGATTGGCTTTGCGTTCACGCCATTGCTCACGGCATTCTTTTTCAGACGCAGCTTCGGCTTTGGCTTGTTTCTTGGCTTCGGCGCGTTTGCCGTAGATGACGGCGCAGGGAACGGAACAGGTTTTTTGGGTACTTAAGAAGGGGGAGAACTTGGTAGAGCAGATGCAGCAGGTTTTAGGTTTGGGTTTCTTTGGCTCTTTGCGTAGCCTCGGGTCTTTCATTTTCGCCCCCGGTTTTCTTTGTAGAGGGCATCGCATATCTTTTTGTACTCTTTTTCGAAAAAAAGATAAT
Organism: Rahnella sp. ChDrAdgB13; assembly: GCF_017655185.1. Taxonomy (NCBI): domain Bacteria; kingdom Pseudomonadati; phylum Pseudomonadota; class Gammaproteobacteria; order Enterobacterales; family Yersiniaceae; genus Rahnella; species Rahnella sp. ChDrAdgB13. Next base: position 1,977 of record NZ_JAEMGT010000138.1, read on the forward strand.
CAGTCGAAGCTTCCCTTCCTCTTGCATGTATTCCGCGCATTCTCTCGGTAGATATCAGTGCGGCCGCATTAATTAATGCCACCTGAACATCTACCGGCAATTCTGCAAAATTTGGTGAATCACTCATCACTCTCACTCCTCAGATGTTCTGTCGTCAGCCTTGAATTTATTCACATCCCATATCCAAAACTTACGCATCATGGCGTCGTAACTGGGGAGTTTCTGGAATTCCTTGAATCCATTCTCACCGAATAAAACCTTCATGCGTTGTTTGTATACCCACTCGTTTCGATGAAGCACGAAGAAGCAATACAAAATGCCAGCGACCGGGATGGCTATCGCAATACTAAAAAAAATCTCAACCATGATTTATCTCCACATAGGGTTCTGCCACGTCCGACTGGCTCGTGGTTCTACTCTGTATTCGGGTAACAAAGCAGATACGTACCAGCCTGTGTAATCAGCGGATAGTTGCTTTGAGGTTTGGATGTTTCGGAGGGTGTACTGCTTGATGAGGTCTTCGGCTTGCTGGGTGGACATGATTTCGTGAGTGAACCATGTTGATTTAGCCATGGCGACTCCTTTGCTTCTTGGCCGTTTTGACCATCAGGCAGCCGTTAACAATGATGTGACCGGTCGCGTTATTGTCTCTGGCATACTTCATGACAGTTGAGCGGTTAACATCCAGTCGCCGGGCTAACTCGGTTATATTGCCGCGAGTGGCAATGAGCAATTCTGGAATAGTCTGTGTGGTTATCATGCCGCCCTCACTTTTTGTCTTTCCACTGCAACGCCGGTATGCAAATCCACCGAGCAATCGCACTCATTGCCCCACGCACCCCATCCATCAGTGTTGTTGCGGGCGAACAATTCAATGCGCGGAACGTCACCGAGTAACTGAACCAGCTTGTCGCGGATGATCGGCGGCTTTGCGCTGTGCTCCATTCTCGGTGCCGTGATGTGCTGGCAGATTGAAGCGTCGAGGCGTGTTGGCAACTTACCGCGCACAGCAAACAGGCAGTCTTCGCTGTTGGCTCGGGTCATATGCCCCATGCCGATTGCACTGTTACCTTTGCGACGATTTGTTTTGTGCCAGGTGAAGCCCTTCATGGTCATCAGCCTGAATCCCCATGCATCCATGACTTTTAGCGCTTCTAGCGGTTGAGTTGGAACCCACCACATAGCAAGAAGGCAGGATTCAGCAGCCAAGTCCCATACTGGTAACCGGCAAATATCCTGCACGGTCATCGTTTGATATTTATGTCCCGCGCCGCGATCACCATCATTTGCCTTGTCTCGGTATGACCAAGGCGGATCGGCATAAATCAGTGTGTATTTTCCCATCAGAAGAACCCATAAAGTTGGTTGATAACGTTCTGATCGGTCGTGCGACCGAACAGGTGCTTAATGGCAGCGTTAACCATCGCGTTGTAGCAGCGTTCGAACTCGTCAGACTCCATGTTCGCGAAAGCCAAACTCTTTGCCTCAGTCCTGATATCACCGTTTAACCTCACCGTTTGGTCGTAGAAGCCCGCCAGAATGGTTAAATCTTTCCGGAAGCGATCGAACTGTGTGGTTTCGTCTGCATTGGCTAAGCCGGTCTTGTCTGCTGACCAGTGCGCAAAGCAGAAGTTGAAGAATGCGAACATCTTGCGGTGAAAGGCGGGGTTGCGGGTTAGCTTGATTTCGGCGGTGTACTGCTCGCCGTTCTTGAACTTGGTTAGCCTGGGTAAGTCATGGTCGAACGCTGGAACAAAGACGCCACCGGCGTTTTTGACCATTTCGATTTGCATTGGTCACCTCGCTGACTCTATCGCCTCTTTGAGTTGCTGTTCGACTAATTGCAATGCGTTCTGAAGCCTGTACAGAGCATCAGACGAGCGACTGTCTTTCGCAGGCGTAACCATCAGCAGTTGAGGCATCATGTTCACAGTGTTGATATAGGCATTGCAGATTTGACGGTATTGACGCTTGGTCATGGTGATATTTTTAGTTGTCATCAATCACTCTCCGGTTTAGTTTGTAGTGGTCAACAAAAACTGGCCACCGCGTTAGAGTTTTTCCAGTATCGATTTTCTGATTCGTTTGGTGGC
>NZ_JAEMGT010000139.1:0-14694 GCF_017655185.1 Rahnella sp. ChDrAdgB13
GGAGCACCTGTGTTGTTCTGAGGTGAGCATATCACCTCTGTTCAGGTGGCCAAATTCAGTAAACCACTACAGTGTCAGCCAGTACGTAGTGTACGGCGAGCCGAGAAATGTGTCGGTGACAGCGAGTTATAGCTTCTGATTTTGGCTCGCAGATGCTCGCCGTATCGGGTATAACCGGGACGGTGAGCGGCAGCGCGCAGTTAAAAAGTTAAGGAGCGCGTTTACGCTCCTTAACCCTGTGTGGGCCGGCGCCCACGGTTTTGACCTAAAAGCCAGCTTGGGCGGCGAGCCCAAAAATCAACTTTTCGCAGCCGCCACCGGTAACACCGATCCTTTAAACTTCTCTTTAATAAACTCTGCGACCTGCGGCGATTCGAGATCTTTCGCCAGTTGCTTAATCCGTGGATCATTTTTAAGTTTTTCGGTCGTCACCAGAATATTCGCGTAAGGATTTCCCTTCGCTTTCTCCAGCCCCAGCGCGTCTTTTGCCGGGCTCAGCCCGGCTTCCAGCGCGAAGTTACCGTTAATGACCGCCAGATCGACATCCGGTAATGAACGCGGGATTTGCGGGGATTCGACTTCCAGAATCTTCAGGTTTTTCGGGTTGGTGGCGATATCACGCGGCGTGGCCTGATTTTTCGCCGGATCGGTGAAGCCCGGTTTCAGCGTAATCAGCCCCTGACTTTGCAGTAAATACAACGCGCGGCTGAGATTGGTTTCGTTATTCGGGACGGCAACGGTGCCATTTTGCGGCACTTCCGCATAGCTTTTGTGACGGCTGGAATATACGCCGAGCGGCTCGATATGCACCGTCGCGGCGACTTCAAACTTCTCTTTCAGCGCCTTTTCCTGCGAAAGCAAATACGGCACGTGCTGGAAATAGTTGGCATCTACATCGCCGTGCGCCAGCAATTCATTCGGATTCACCCCGCTCGGAATTTCGATCACTTTGAGATTCAGACTTGGGTCGATTTTCTGCACATACGCCAGAATTTCCGCATGAGGGACCGGATCGGCCTGCACGCGCAACGGCTCTGCCGCCCAGGCGGACAAGGAGGAAAGCAATGCTGCAACAGCCGTCAGACGACCTGCAAAAGAAAGCGATTTAGAAACCGGCAGAGCGATATTTTTCAGCATAGACATTCCCTAAAATTAACTTTTTTAATTGAGGTGATGGCGCCCTGAGGATTAACCCGGACAAATCTATGCTGACATATTTACAGGCCGTTACTTATACGCATTTCTCCCATGGATATCTGGAAAATTGAGATATTCAAAAAGCAGATAGACAGCGACACCTCACAAACATTATCGCTGCCTTTCCGGCATCAAATCACCGCACGCTTCGCCCGTAGACCAGCGATTCGGCGCTGATTTCTGAAATAGATTTCGCGCCAGTCAGCGTCATGGCGACGCGCATTTCTTTTTCGATCAGAGTCAGCAGGTTGATGACGCCCGCCTCACCTGCCGCGGCCAGCGCGTAGACGAAGGCGCGTCCGAGCAGCACACTGTCGGCGCCGAGCGCGATCATGCGAACCACGTCCAGGCCGGTGCGGATGCCGGAATCGGCGAGAATGGTGATGTCGCCTTTTACGGCGTCAGCGATGGCAGGCAGCGCGTGCGCAGTGGAAAGCACGCCGTCGAGCTGGCGGCCGCCGTGGTTCGATACCACGATGCCGTCTGCGCCAAACCGCACGGCGTCCCTGGCGTCTTCCGGGTCAAGAATGCCTTTGATGATCATCGGGCCTTTCCAGAACTCCCGGATCCACTCCAGATCTTTCCACGATATCGACGGGTCAAAGTTGGTGCCCAGCCAGCCGATGTAATCTTCCAGCCCGGTCGGTTTGCCGAGATAGGCTGAAACGTTGCCGAGGTCATGCGGTTTGCCGTTTACGCCGACGTCCCACGCCCATTGCGGATGCAAAACGGCCTGCAACATGCGGCGCGCGGCGGCGTTCGGGCCGCTCATACCAGAATGAGCGTCCCGATAACGTGCGCCGGGCACCGGCATATCGACGGTAAAGACCAGCGTTTTCACGCCTGCCGCCTGCGCGCGTTCCAGCGCATTGCGCATAAATCCGCGATCTTTTAAGACGTAAAGCTGGAACCACATCGGGCGGTCGATGGCCGGTGCGACTTCTTCAATCGGACAAACGGAAACGGTAGAAAGCGTGAACGGAATGCCTTTTTTGGCTGCCGCGCGCGCCGCCTGAACTTCACCACGACGTGCGTACATGCCGGTCAGGCCGACCGGTGCCAGCACCACTGGCATTGCCAGTTTTTCGCCAAACAGCTGCGTCTCAAGGCTGAGATCGGACATGTTTTTCAGGATGCGCTGACGCAGGGCGATATCGGCCAGATCCGAAGTGTTGCGGCGCAGGGTGTGTTCGTTGTACGCGCCGCCGTCGATGTAGTGAAACAGAAATGGCGGCAATTTACTTTTTGCCGCCGCGCGGTAGTCCGTTGATGCAGAAATAATCATCGTGTTTTTCTCGTTATCTTTGTCTTGCGCTCTCTGGCGCGTAGGGGTGCAAAAAGTGTAGTTCAAAACAGACAAGTCGATAGAAAACAATGACAACGAAAAATGAAAAACTATTTCACAATGCACATCGGCATACCGGAAACCGGCTCGGGATGGATTTGCGCATCAATATCAAAGACCTGTGCCAGCAGCGCAGGCGTCATTACGGCTTCCGGCGAGCCTTGTGCAACTATTTTTCCGGCCGCCATCATGACCAGATAATCGCAATAACGGCTGGCCTGATTGAGGTCATGCAGCACAGCGACCACCGTTTTGCCCTGCTGATTCTGGCGGCGCAGTAAATTCATCAGCTCAACCTGATGGCTGATATCGAGATACGTTGTCGGCTCGTCGAGCAAAACAAGCGGCGTATCCTGCGCCAGCACCATCGCCAGAAACACGCGCTGACGCTGTCCGCCGGAGAGCTCGCTGACTAATTTTTCGGCCAGATCACCAATATTCGTTTCTTGCATCGCGCGCGAGACCCTCGCGTGATCCAGCTCCCCCAGCCTGCCCCATAAATTCAGCCACGGGCTCCGGCCATAGCCGACCAGTTCCCGCACGCGGATCCCTTCCGGCGCGACGTGTTGTTGCGGCAACAGCGCCAGTTTGCGGGCAAGCGCGCGGCCCTGTAGCCGGGAAATATCGTCTCCTTGCAGCCGCAACGTCCCGGACTCCGGCGTCAGCAGGCGGGAAAAACATTTCAGCAGCGTCGATTTTCCGCAGCCGTTCGGGCCGATCAGCGCGGTGATTTTTCCGGCCGGAAGGGTCACCGACAGTCCGTTCAGAATGGATTTATTGCCGTATCCGGCGTACAGATTTTCTGCACTCAGTTGCATAGTCAGCGGGTTCTCATCAAGAGCCAGAAGAAATACGGTGCGCCTATCACCGCCGTTAAAACGCCCGCAGGCAGCTCCAGCGGCGGATGCAGGGTGCGCGCCAGCACGTCGGCCAGCAGTAAAATCAGCGCCCCGACAAGCATTGACGCGGGGATCAAAACGCGGTGCCTTCCGCCGACCAGTTTACGGGTCAGATGCGGTGCGACCAGCCCGATAAACCCGACCGGCCCGCAGGCGGCAACGCTGATGGCGGCCAGTGCGACGGCCAGCAATAACACCAGACGCTGTACGCGGGAAACGCGGATCCCCAGCGTCGAGGCACTTTCGTCGCCGAGCGCCATAACGTCCAGATCGCGGCAGAACCCAAGGCTGAGCGGCAGTAATATCAGCAACCACGGCGCGACGATTTCGACGAAATTCCAGCCGCGTCCCCACAGACTTCCGGTCAGCCACAGCAGAGCGCTGTTGATTTCCATCGGGCGCGAGAGCATCAGGTAATCGGTCAGGCTGGCGTAAAATGCGGTCAGCGCGACGCCGGTCAACGCCAGCTTCAAAGGCGCGGAACGGCCGGACATCAGGCGCAGCAACACAAACGCGGCTATCCCACCCAGGAAGGCCAGCGGCGGCAGCCACAGCACGGAAAGCGCGGGGAACAGCATCAGCGCGCTGACCGACATCAGTCCGGCGGCGTGGTTAACGCCCAGTATGTCCGGCGACGCCAGCGGATTGCGGATAATGCCCTGCACCAGTACGCCGGAAAGCGCCAGCGCCGCACCGACCAGCACCGCCAGCAGCGCGCGCGGGAGGCGATATTCGATCAGCGGAAAATGGTTGTCATCGGCGGGTGCGAACGCCAGACGCATTTGTTCAAACGTCAGCGTGTGCGTGCCGTAACGCAGCGAAATCACGAAGGTCAGCAGCAACAGGCTGGTCAGAACGGTGAATACCGTGAACTGCCGGGTCATGTGCGCGTCCTCACCAGCCAGACAAAGAATGGCGCGCCAATCAGCGCCAGCACTACGCCTGCCGGTAATTCACCCGGCCACGCCAGAAAACGCGCCAGCAAATCCGCCAGCAGCATCAGCGTTGCGCCAAAAATCATGCTCACCGGCAACATGCGGCGTAAATCATAACCAATCCAGTAGCGGGAAATGTGCGGGACCAGCAGCCCGATAAACGCCAGAGGCCCGGCGACGCTGACGCAGGCACCGACCAGCAATAACACCATAAGATTGATAATCAGCCGCAAGCGCGGCAGGTTTACGCCGAGCGTCTGCGCGCTTTCATCACTCACCTGTAACAGGTTCAGGCGGCTGGCAAGCAGCAAAACCCAGGGCGCGATAATGAGGGTGAAAGGGAACAGATGCCAGAACTCCGGCCAGCGGGCGTGCGCGACGCCTCCGGCCAGCCAGTTGAGAATGCCGTATGCGTGATCTTCTGAGAGGATCAGCGTCGCTTTTGCCAGCGCAGCGCACAGCGCCGACACGGCCACTCCGGCGAGGATCAACCGGCTGCGGTCACCCGCCTGTTGCCATCCGCCGCCAGTCAGCATCACCATGCTCCAGCTGATACCGCCGCCAGCGGCTGCCACCAGCGCAATGCTGAACCCCGAAAACAACTGCGGGCTGAGTGCGCTGACCACCACCATCGCCAGCGATGCACCGGCGTTAATGCCAAACAGCGAGGGAGACGCCAGCGGATTGCGGGTCAGGGTTTGCAGCAGGCTGCCCGCCAGCGCCAGACTGGCACCGAGCAACATCGCCACCAGGCTGCGCGGTAACCGCAGGTTGAGCACCAGCGCCTGCGCCAGTGTTGCAGGCGGGCCGGGAATCAGCGCGCGCAGAGATTCCACCGCGCCAATCGGCACCGCAGAACGGCAAAAAAGCGTCAGCCAGAAGATGACGCTCAATATGAGCAGAGGCAGCGTCCAGCGCCACCCCGTTACGATCGTTTTCACCGCTTTCATGGTGCGGTGGCAGGCGCCTGATGATGCAGAATCTGCACCACGTCATGGCCGATATGCTCAGCGGCAAACACCCCGCGCATTCTCGCCCAGACGTTAGCATCGACCGCCGCAATCTGATTTTTTTGCGCGGCTTTCATCATTTGCCAGAGCGGATCCTCCTGCCATGCACGCACAATACTTTCCTGACGGTAGTGCGCGACAATCAGCCAGTCCGGGTTGATCGCCAGCAACTGCTCGAAACTGATGTTGGCCAGCGCCTGCTGATTCACCGGTTCCGGCACAATCAGCCCGAGCGAGGTCAGCACGCTGCCGGTATAGGAATCGCGCGTATGCAGGTTAAATTGCTGTTCGCGCGAGGTGCCGAACACCACCTGCGTGCCTTTCGGTAACTGACTGGAAAACGCCTGCATCCGCTGATGATGTTCCGCCAGACGCTGCTGCATCAGCGCGTCTTTCCCCAGCACTTTGCCGATGATCGCCGCCGATTCCAGGTTCTCATTGTAGGTTTCGTTGCGGGATTTCAGCATCAGCGTCGGCGCAATCCCTTTCAGCGCGGCGTAAATGCCGCCATGACGGCTGCTGTCGGCAATAATCAGATCCGGTTTCAGCGCGGCAATCGCCTCGAGGCTCGGCTGCGATCGCGTGCCGACGGATTTCCACGCGCTGATACGCTGGCGCACTTCCGGCAAAATACGTTCCGCGTCGTTATCATCGGCCACGCCCACCGGGCTGACATCCACCACGGCCAGCGCATCCACGAAAGACAGCTCCAGGACGACGACGCGTTCAGGCGCCGTATCGAGCGTAAAAGTGCCCTGCTGGTCAGTCACCGTCACGGCCTGCACGGTGCCCAGCGAAAAACATAAACCGATAAAAAGCGCAAAGCGGGAGAAGAAAGACATAGGACCTCTGTGCGTGTGAGAAGGGAAAAACCGGGCGTCGTCACGCTAAGCCCGGCGTTTTAAACCATCAGAATTTCAGGGAACCCTGCATATACAACGTGCGTGGCTGTCCGGCATAAATCCCTTTGTTGTTATCGTCATACGCACGCGTGAAGTATTCGTGGTCGAAGATATTCTTCACGCCGAAGGCCAGATTCAGGTTCGCCATGTCCGGGCCAAACTGATAACCGGCGCGGGCGCCCCACAGCATGAAGCCGGGAATGCGACCGGTGCTGCCGTCGGCACTTTCTTCGACGGTGTTGGCGTTATCCGCAAACTGGCCGGACTGGTATTCGCTGTTGACGTTGAAGAACCAGTTGCCCGGCGTGTAATCCAGCCCCAGCGTGCCTTTGTTTTTCGGGGAAAACGGTACCTGGTTGCCCTGCGTATCGCCGGATTCACGAATGACGGCATTCACATACGCATAGCTGGCGTAAGCGGAGAAGTTTTCGAGTTTTGGCGACAAATCAGCGAGGTCGTAACGAATCTGGCTTTCCAGACCGGTATGACGGGTTTTTCCGCGCGCGGTGACGCTGTCCGTGGTCTGGTTGGAGTCGTACTGATTGTTGAAGTTGATCAGGAACAGCCCGACTTCCGCTTTCACAACGCTGTTATCAAAGCGCGTTCCCAGCTCCCAGGTGCGGGCTTTTTCCGGCTCGATACTGCCGCTGTCCACCGCTTTGCCAATCTGGCTGTACTGCACCGTGCCGAAAGAACCTTCGGTATTGGCATAAATATTCCACGCCTCGTTCATGTGATAAACGACGTTCAGCGCAGGCAGCGGCGCGTTGTAGCTGATTTCCTGCCTGGTGCCTTTGATGTAGTTGTTCTGATACGACTGAATGTGCTCGTAACGCATGCCCGGCGTGATGGTCCAGTCGCCGACGTCAATGCGGTCATCAACATAAAACGCATTCGCCTGCGTGCCGGATTGCGTATCGCGGTCATACGGGCTGTCGCCGGTCGGCAGAACGCCGGATTTGGCCGGGCTGTAATAGCGCAATTCGTGGGTGGATTCGCTGACATAACGGTAACCGACGCCCACTTCATGCGCGGTCTGGCCGAGGTTGAAGCTCTGGCTGTAGCGCGGTTCAACGCCGCGAACCCAATACTGGCGCGGGGAAAGCGTCAGGTTTTTACCCTGATCGAGATAACCGCTGCGCAGCGTGTAGGTGTAGAACGTTTGCACATTGAATTTATGCTGCTGGTCGGGCTGATACTGATAGCCAAAACTCGCCAGCTGGCGGCGGCCCCAGAATTCGTCATAAGGGCGCGTGGACTGAAAACGGTCGGCGTTATACGCGGCACGGGATAAACCGCCCGGCATTTCCGCGCGGCCTTCGTAATATTGCAGCAGGCTGTTGAACGTGTGGACGTCGTTCGGCGCGTAACGGGTTTTGAGCATCACATCGTCAATTTTGGTGGCGCTGTGTTCGCGCCAGTCGCTGCCGCGCGTGCCGGAGTAAAGCAGCGCGCCGCCGAGACCGTTATCCGCCGTGCCGCCTACCATCAGATTGCCGGTGCCTTTCGGGTCATTCTGGCTGGACGTCGGGCTGAGCAGCCCTTCCATGCCGGCTTCGATACCGAAATCTTTCGGGATGGCGCGGGTGACAAAGTTCACCACGCCGCCGACGCTTTGCGGTCCGTAACGCACCGCACCGCCGCCACGCACCACGTCCACCGCATCCATGTTGCCAAGTGAAACCGGCGCGAGGGAAAGTTGCGGCTGGCCGTAAGGTGCAAACGGCACCGGAATGCCGTCCATCAGCACGGTTGAACGGCTGGCGAGACGTGGGTTCAGGCCACGGATGCCGAAATTCATCGCCATGTCATGGCTGCCGGTACCGTTGTTTTCCGGCGCATTGACGCCCGGAATGCGGTTCATCACTTCACGAACGGTTGTCGCGCCGGTCTTCACAAAATCTTCACGGCGGATCACATCACGCGCCCCGCCGTGCTCAAAAACATCGTTTTCACGCGCGTCCGCCAGCCAGTCTCCGACCACCGTCAGGGATTCCGGTACCTGCACCGGCGCAGGCATAACCGCCAGAGTGAACGCATTATTGCCCAGCGGTCTGGCTTCCAGCCCGCTGTTTGCCAGTAACGTCGTCAGACCATCAGTGACAGTGTAACTCCCCTGCAAGCCGCTGCTGTGTTTTCCACGCGTCAGCGAGGCATCCACAGAAAGCGTAATCCCGGCTTTGGCCGCGAACTGGTTCAGCGCGGTATCCAGATCCCCGGCCGCAATTTGATAAGACGCAGACTGCACCGCGGCGGCTACCGGCAGCGACGTCAGCAGTGCGGCAGGAAGAATGGCGCAGTGAATGGCAATCGCCAGTGGTGTTGTTTTGCGAAAAGAACGAATAACGCGTGAGCGTGAAATGGACATACCGTCTCCGATTTTATGTTTTTTACTGTGTGATTTTTCAGGCAGTTTTTTAGGTGTTACTCAGGAGTCGGATGAGAATGGAAAAGGGACAACCGCGAATGCGATTATTTATCATTTTTATTTGCGGGAAGAATTTTACCGGGACATTACACAGGCACCACTTTCACCCAGTAACGCGTAGCCGTCTGAATTTTCACGGGAAGTGTTCGTGAAAGAATTTCCAGCACGCTGTCGGTATCTTTCAGCGGGAACGTGCCGCTGATGCGTAAATCAGCCACTGACGGGTCGCAGCTCAGATGACCGTGGCGGTAACGGGCCAGCTCGGCAATCACATCCGCCAGACGCCAGTCGCTGACGCTCAGCACGCCGTGGGTCCAGCTCCCTGCACCGCCGGTTACCGCGGTGACATCACCGAAAGCACTGCCGGTAAAGCGCACCGCGTGGCCTTCGCTGATTTGCAAACCGCCCGCAGGCCGGTCGCGCAACGTGATTTCCACGGCGTGTTTGAGCACCTTCAGCGTCGTGGCGCCATCCTGCTGGCGCACGATAAATTCCGTGCCCAGCGCGCGTAACATACCCTGTTGCGTTTCGACCAGAAATGGCCGCGGAACCGGCTGATTATCGCGCGCGGTGATAATGCTGATTTCGCCCTGATGCAGGCGGATAAGACGCAGTGTGTCGGTAAAACGGATATCGGCGGCGCTGGCAGTATTGAGCGAAAGCTGTGAGTTATCCGGCAGGCGCAGGGTTTTGATTTCGCCGGTAGACGTGCGTGCATCGGCCAGCAAACCCTGCCTGGCGGACGACTGCCAGGCTTCCCATGTCCCCCCCAGACCGAGCAACACCACCAGGCTTTTCAGAACACGGCGGCGGGTGACATCCGACTGCTGGCGCGCATGGTTAAGCGTCTGATAACTGAATTTACCGGGCATATTGTGCAGTTGCCCCTGCAACGATTCCACGCGCTGCCACGCCCAGCGATGATCTTCATCCTGCGCCAGCCACTGCTGCCATTTCTGGTTTTGCTGCGGCGTGACCTCGCCCGAGCACAAGGTGGCGAACCACTGCGCGGCTATTTTCAGCGACAGGCGCTGGTTATCGGTCAGGGACGTATTCATCGGAATCAGCCGTGTTCTATGCTGAACAGCAGGCAGTGTTCGGTGGCTTTCGCCATGTATTTTTTGACCGAGCTGACCGACACGTTCAGACGTTCGGCGATCACCGGATACGTCAGCCCTTCAAGCTGTGAGAGTAAAAATGCCTGACGCACTTTCTCGCCCAGCCCGTCGAGCATCGTATCGATTTGTTGCAGGGTTTCGAGCAGACATTGCCGCTGTTCGGGCGACGGCATCTGTTCTTCCGGCATCAGCGCCAGCATGTCGAGATACGCACGTTCCAGCGCGTTGCGGCGGAAAAAATCCACCATCACGCGGCGGGCAACGGTACATAAAAAGGATTTGGGTTCGCGAATTTCCTGTGCGGTATTGCCGGTGAGAACGCGCATAAAGGTGTCCTGCGCCAGATCGTCTGCGTCACTGGCGGACCCCAGTTTGAACTGGAGCCAGTTTTTCAGCCAGCGGTGATGCGAGCTGTAAAGTGCTTCAAAAGCACGAACCGGGGAAACGGCAACGTTTGCGGACATAGGAAGTTACATAACCAGACCAGAAATTCACAATTGGATGATAATTGATAATAGTTATTATTACAATCGAGAATCATTCGCTTTCCCATCTGCCATAAATGCTAAGCCAATTAAGTGCGTCGATCACACCTCTGCCAGGTGTTAGCCTGAATAAAAACCACAAGGAAAACATCATGAGTTCACTCCCTGTCGCCGTTGTTACCGGCGGAACCAGCGGTATCGGGCTGGCCATTGTTCATAATCTGGCACGCGATCATCAGGTTTATGCGCTCGGGCGTAATAAAGACAGCCTGATTGCGCTGCGGCTGGTCGAAAACGTGGAGGCGGTTGAAATCGATCTGCTGGATTTCAGTGCCGTTGAGCAGTTTGTTCGTGAGTTACCGGTGATTGATGTGCTGGTACATTCGGCGGCGATTTCCAAACCACTGCGCCTTGAACAGGCGACGCCGGAGGAGTGGCAAAAGCAGTTTTCTATCAACGTTTTCGCACCAGCGGAGTTCACCCGTCTGGCATTACCGGCGCTGAGAAAACAGGAAGGTCAGGTGGTATTTATCGGTTCGGGATCGGGGACAAAAGCAGATGGCGGGAATACGGTCTACTGTGCCTCTAAGTTCGCACTGAGCGCCCTAGCCCATGCGTTGCGTCAGGAAGAAACGGAGCACGGCTTGCGCGTTTCCACCGTTGCGCCGGGGCCAACGGATACGCCGATGAACCGCAAAACCCGCGAAAGTCAGGGCAATTTTGACGCCATTGATCCGCGCGAATACAGCACGCCGGAATCGGTGGCGGCGGCGGTGCGTCTGGTGGTCAGCGCCAGCGACGATACGCAGATTACGGATATCGCAGTGAGGCCGCGCCGGGATAAAGCGAAGCGGTAGACCCGTAAAAAAATGCCCCGGAATGCGCAAAAACTCCGGGGCAAAAAGGCTTTTTATTATCGGGTTTGGTTACCCGTTCTGTGATTGATTTTAATTCACCGGTGTTGACGCCAATAACATTCAGTCAGAAATTAGTAATTCGCCGGGAGACGGTTTATCTGTATTAATTTCCCCTTGTCCATCTCGATATAATTACCCTTGCGTAATTCACAGAGTATTTCTGCAATCACGGTGCGCGATATTTTTGAGCGCTGCTGGATAAACTCCAGAACGCCTAATTTTTGGCGAACCTCAGGCCTGATCCTTTGCATACGGATTAACATCGCGCGGACAATACAATAGTTGTTTGAGCCTAACAGATCACATTCACGGTGTTTCAGGTAGAAGGCCAGATAGCTCAGCCAGATGCTCAGTTCATACCAGAGATTGCTCTGATTGAGCAGCGCTTTTGCCCGGCTGGCGGTCAGCCAGAACCCCTGGCAGACGTTAACAGCAACGGCACAGGAACCTTCGTATTCTTTGAAAACGATGCCCGATGCGCCCAGTAACATAGCGGAATCGACGACATCCAGAAGCCATTCTTTCTCTTCATTATAAATAAACACACAGCCCGACTCGAGGAAATAGACAATATTTTCCTTTTCTTCCTGCTCAATTTGAATCTTTTCTCCTTTATTAAAAGTAAAAGAGACACCTTCTGCCATTAAACAGTCATGAAGTTGCTGAAGTATTTCCAGTGGTTTTTCTGACATAGTATAAAACCGACAAGATTGAGTAAGGTTATTGGCGAACAGGCATACTCACAGCCTTGTGAAGTATGCCCGGAGTCGTATTTCAGGCAATCAGGTTAAACGTTTCTGACGTTTACCCGATATTACCAGCGGTATTTCACACCGACGTTTGCAGACCAGTCCTGGTCAACATCCCCGCCTTTCAGCAGAGCAGTATCGGCATAAGTTGCGAAGTTTTTGCTGAAGTTGAACTGACCGCCCACCCCTGCGCGAACCGCAGAACCGTTCATGCTGTTGTCGATACGGTCACCGTTAATACGTGCATCGTTATCGCCCGCGTCATCGTAGACATATGCCAGTTTCACGAACGGCGTCAGGGACTGTTCGCTGCCGTAATTGAAGGTGTAACCCGCATCAACACCGGCTTCGTAGCGCAGGCTGTTGTAAGACTGGCTACCCACGTTCATCCCGTTGCTCACTTTATAGCTGTCGTTGTTCTGGAACAGACCGCTAATGGCGGCATACGGCGTGACATAACCGCTTTCGTTGAACGCCCAGTCGTAGCCCAGTTTCAGACCAAAGCCCCAGCCGTCGGTAGCGTTGTCAGCCGTAACATGCTGCCCGTCGCTCATACCGCTGGTCAGGTCGTTGCTAAAGCGGCTGTAGCTCAGTGAGCTGTCTAAGAAGACATGGTTGTCGAATTGGGCAGAAGCGTACACGCGTGCGGATTGAGTATCCTGATCCAGGCTGCCGCTCTTATGAGAAACATCACCCTTCGCGAAGCCTGCGGCCATACCCAGCATCCACTTAGCATCGCCCTCAATCATTTTATCGACACCGATCATGATGCCGTTGACGTCCTGATCGTAGGAAACCGTGCTGCCATCGGCATTGAAATTACCGCCTGTGTAGCTCGCCCACACGCCGCCTGCATCACCGGAATGACGACCAGCGCTCAGGCGGTTTGCCAGCGTATCCTGCTCAAGATTCCAGATGTTGGTGTTCGCGGACGGAATGCTCAGGGCAATATTGGCGGCATCGGTCAGGCCACGTTGTTTGAGAACAACGGTGTCGCCAACCTGTTTCGCTTCATAACGGTAAGCACCCAGATCGGCCTTATTGTTGGCGGTGAACGTTGCCGCAGTGGCCGTGTTGTTGTCATACACACGAATCACTTCTTTGTTTTTATAATCAGCAACGCTGCCTTTGCCGGTGGCGTCGTTGATATTGACGCGGAAGTTACCGTTCACATCGCCATTCACTGACAGATGACCATCAGAATTCAGGGCAACGATACCCTGCTCCTGACGAACCTGGCTTGCGGTCGAATTCAGATCAGAATTCAGGATGTAAGCACGGCTTCCCACGTTGAATGTGCCGCCGTTAGCCAGCGTCATATTGCGGCTTTCCACCTGACCCAGACCTAAATTCAGCTGAGACTGACGGTCAACGGTGATCTGGTTTGCGTAAAGTTCTGCGCCTTCATTTAACAGCGAAACCTGGCTCTGGTTGTCGAGGGACAGCGTATCGGTCGCCACGAAACCGTCATTGGCGATGTTCAGCCCGGACAGATTGTTGAGCGAAACAGAATCCGCCAGCAAGGAAGACGCGTTGGTAATATTCACCAGCGAACCGTTATTCACGGTCAGCGTGTCGATATTGGAATTACCGCGCGTATCCCACCGGGAACCGGTATCGAGTGCGACATTAAACAGACCGCTTTGGAAAACCTGATTGCCGGCCACGTGGCCGCTGGTGTCGTAAACAGATTCAGGAAGAATACTGTTCGGTGCCACATCATATAAAGTGGCCGTCGATTCAACCGAAGACATGGCCGCGCCGACCCATTTGCTGCCGTTTTGCAGCGTCAGGTTTAATTCATCCTGATTCAGGGAATCCTGCGCGTAGCCGCCATTGGTATCCAGCGTGCCATCCGCATTTGAGTCATGCCCTGCCGGATAGAAATTCGCATTGAAGGTACTGGCAAATGCGACATCGCCGGTCAGCGTGGAATGGTCTAATACCACGTTGGTTTTCATCGAATGAACGGCATCAGCAGAATCGCTGACATCCAGCGCTACATCATCCCAACCCGCTGTACCATTATGGTAATCAGAAGGTTTGCCGGACTGACCGTAGAAACCTGAGTTATCCAGCTCAGACCAGGCACCTGACGTCAGCGCGGAATCACTGATTGTCACGTTATTATTAAACGAAGTGCCGTTATTTGCTGAATCTGCTGCCCAGTCATAACCCTGCGTTAATGTAATACCCGCCACACGGGAGTTATTACGCAAAACGATATTACTTTGCTGGTCCAGCGTAATGGCAGTGCCCAGATTGTAAGTATCAATGCTGCCCGCCACGTTGGCATTGTTGACATAATTGTAATGCTCGTAGGTGTCATCAATCGTCGAATTATCAACGGTTAATGACAATACGCCCGCGTTTGTCAGGGTATCTGCGGCGCAGTTTGTGGTCATGCACTGAGAAGTGATCATGCCGCGGACGGTGCTGTTGGTGATGTTCAGTGCGTTTTCGCTGGCATTGGCGTTCAGATAATAGGTCGAGATCACACCACGAACGACAGCATTGTTAATCCCCGGCGAGATATTGCCCTGCGTCGTGAGGTCTTGCCCGTTATTGAACCCAACGTAGCCCTGATAATACGGCGTGTTATCGGTCGTATTAAAATAGAATGTTTCATAGCTTGTGTGGCTTTGTTGAATAAATCGGATTTAGATAAAAGCTCCCCTCGTCGCTGACTTTCTCAGGCAATCCTTACGC
>NZ_JAEMGT010000140.1:0-4600 GCF_017655185.1 Rahnella sp. ChDrAdgB13
CGCCTGAACGATTTGAATCCCGTCATCAGTTTTATCCGCCGTTTGATATTCCGGTGATCCTGCTCAACCCGGTTGTTCAGGTACTTACTTTGTCTGACCGTAATGCATTCTGCTGCATTGTCTCAGCAAAATGCTTACGGGCATCAGTAAACGTTAATGAGTGCATTTTTTGCCTTCCTGTCATAGGTATCATTTGTACAACTATAGCACTTGTACCTACTAGGTACACATTTGGATGCACTACATGCTCTGGTAACTTATGACCCCGACCGTGTGTTTCTAAGTAATACTTTTAACTTTATATAATGGGACTTATGTAAAGTTAGTCTTCTTTTGATGGAGCTGGTAATCTAACCAGTAGTTACAGGTGTAGATGAATTTTTGCAGTAAATCGTGTAGGTTGCTCTACGTGAAATCTGCAGGGTAAATCCCCTGCATTTTTTTCAGAATCTACGTAGCGTCGTCAGTGAACGGGAGTTCTCTTTTTAAGCTATATGGGCAAATTAACACCAACTCACCAGACACTACCGGCTATCCAGGCTGAAGAGGATGTTTTGGCCAGGCTAAAGGAATTTGTACAGGATAAGGAAGCATTTTCACCCAATACATGGCGACAATTAATGAGCGTGATGCGAATTTGCCATAAATGGTCGGCAGAGAATGGGCGTTCGTTTCTGCCTATGCTTCCGGATGATCTTCGCGACTATTTGAACTGGTTGCAAATGAATGGACGTGCTTCCTCGACGATTGCCACACATGGTTCTTTGATTTCTATGTTACACCGTAACGCTGGTCTTACCCCTCCTAACTCCTCACCGTTGGTTTTCCGGGCTGTTAAGAAGATAAATCGTGTTGCGGTTGTCACGGGTGAGCGTACTGGCCAGGCCGTACCCTTTCGTCTTGATGATTTGCTTGAACTTGATGCGTTATGGTGTGACTCGTTATTGCTTCGGCATAAACGTGATTTGGCATTTCTGCATCTCGCTTATAGCACGCTGCTGCGTATCAGTGAATTAGCCCGTCTCCGTGTTCGAGACATTTCCCGCGCACCGGATGGCAGGATCATCCTCAACGTAAGCTATACCAAAACTATTGTTCAGACCGGTGGCCTGATCAAATCACTAAGTTCGCAGTCTTCCCGCCGGTTGTCGGAATGGCTGTCGGTATCTGGTATCAATGCTGAACCTGACGCTTTCCTCTTCTGTCCGGTTCACCGCTCTGGGAGTGCAACTCTTTCTATCACCCGTCCGCTGAGCACGCCGGCTATAGAATTTATCTTCACCCAGGCTTGGCGTACGATTGGAACAGCTGAAAATATCACCCCCAATAAAGGACGCTACATGACCTGGACTGGTCACAGTGCTCGTGTAGGAGCTGCACAGGACATGGCGGGATGTGGCTATGCCGTTGCTCAGATTATGCAGGAAGGGACATGGAAAAAGCCTGAGACTTTAATGCGCTATATCCGCAATCTTCAGGCTCATGAAGGTGCGATGACTGATCTTATGGAAAAAACCTTCTAAATCATGAAAATAAAAAATAGCATAAGTCACACTTCATCATTATGAAGTATTACTTAGTGTTTTCGATTTTATCACTGGCCGCTGACGACGGTTCTGTTGCATTAACGAGCAGACCGGCAGAAAATGCGCTGTCTGGTTTTCACGCAGCCAGAAATAAAACTGTTTTGCCGGCGACAATCCGTCCCCGTCAGGATGAGCATACTGCCCCTTGCCTATCATGTGAACCAGCTCAATACCCCCAAGGACAGCCTGCGCCCGGCGGAATGATTTGAATCCCAGCATCTGCCGTATCCGGCATTTGATATTACAGTGATCCTGCTCAACCAGATTATTCAGGTACTTATTCTGTCTGACCTTTATGTAGTCATCGGCCTCTTTGCCGGTATTGCGTTCCGCAAGGGCGGCGGTGTTTGCACCGTTTTTATCGATAGTCACCACTTCCGGTTCACCATGGTGGCGGATGGCCTTACGGAATAAACGCAGAGCTGCTGCCGTATCCCGCTTCGCCGTCAGCAGGAAATCGATGTTCTGCCCTGCGCTATCGACGGCCCGGTACAGGTATTTCCACTGCCCTCTGACTCTGATGTAGGTTTCGTCCATTCGCCAGCGGCGACCCACCGGGCGTTTATGCCGTCGGAACACCTTATCCAGCAGAGGCACCAGGCGGATGACCCAGCGGTGAAGCGTGGAATGGTCAACTTCCAGATCACGCAGGCTGTGTGAGTACGACAGATACCAGCGGACACACTGGGCAATGACATCGATGGGATAATGCAAGCGTTTAAACGATTTTCGGATCATAGACATAGTCATGAAACATTAAAAAAAACAACATATTACCTGACGACATCTTAATGCGACAGAACCTCCTGGACGGCCTGTTCATCCAACACAGAATGTCAGTAAGCCCCGATTGACAAGAGATTTGTTGTAGGCGTTCCAGTTGGTGATTGTGAACTTTTGTTTTGCCACTGGGGTACCGCTACAGGATCAGGAATGCGGAGATCTGATCCTGATTGCTGCCAAACGTTCGATTTATTTAACTAGCCCTCAGAATTTTGAAAGCTTTAATTTTTCAGTGAGTTCAGAAATTGATAAGGCTTTACTAAAAACCCACCCCTGAATGAGGGCGTCTGGGCAGAAATTTAATATTTCGTCTTTTTGTTCCTCAGTCTCGACCCCCTCGAAAACTATTTTCGTATCAAGCTCTTTCGCTATTTCATGTATTTTTCGTAACACCATTTCGGCTGGAGATCTAGTTCCTACAGCTTGAGAAAAAGATCTGTCTATCTTTATGATGTCAACATCAAGATTTGCCAAATAAGCTAAACTGGAATAACCAGACCCAAAGTCATCAATAAATACTTTATGGCCTAGACTATGGATTTTTTTAATCCCTTTATCAATTTCGCTGATTTCAGTCGTGGCACTTTCAAGTATTTCTATTGCAATTTGGCCTGGTAATATTCCGAGGTTTTTTGATTTTGATGACAAATTAAGTAATAGTGAATTATCTAACAGGTCTTTAGTTTCAAAATTAAAACTAAAGTAAGTTTTTGTATTGTTGTGAAATAATTCTGTTAATTCTGTTAATTCTGTTAATTCTGTTAATTCTGTTAATTCTGTTAATGCATTATTAATGATTAAATGGTTAAGCGCATCTTGCAATCCAATTTCTTCAGCTTTTTTTAAGAAGATATTTGGTGGTACGGAACCAAGTTTTCTATCATCCCAACGTGCTAAAACTTCGAATCCTGCAACTTCTCTTGTCATTCCATGGAGTATTGGTTGATAGACGGTGTATATCAACCCATCGGCTATAGCTTTCTTTAGTCGATATTCAAGCGAGTCCCTAGCATCTAAATATTTAGTTGATGCATAGAAAAAAAAGAAACCGGAAGATACACCTATAAATGAAATGAAAGCGATAAGACTTGGCTGTTTTGTTGATAAAATATTTGAAACAATGCTTGACTCTACGCATATGTCGTATTTTTTAGAGCATTTTTTCGTTTTCAAAGTTGTTAATAGATACTGTTTTTTTAATTTTCCGAAATGTCTCATGATGGTTTTCCCATCATGAGACGTTATAGTCGTGAGTATATCATGTGACGGCGAATCGAACGGAGAGAAAGCTGTTGGGGATGTAACTACAAACGAGTTACCTTTCGCTGATATATATACCGTCATGTCAGTTTTAAAATAAACAGAAGCACCATTCCAAAGTATTACATTGTTTTTTGTTAGTAGTTCATTACCTTTTAATTTAAAGTTTTGGATTATGCCCCACATAGCAGAGCATGTGATTTTATTGTCTTTTATATAACCAGCGTCCTTTATATATATTTATAAGTTATTTCCTTTGTGAACTCAAGGTAATTTTTCCCACATGCTTTACCATCCAGTTTATTTAACTCATTAAGTGCTGATGTAAGGTTTTCTGCGACTATTTCGGCATGATTTAGAATAGCGTTTGAATATGAATTCATTCTACTATTTGTACTAGCCATCCATATAAATTGAGATATAGTAAATGAGAATAACACGCCTATTATAATGCACAATGCCAATTGTATTTTATTGATTTTTTTATTTGTTTCCATTAAATTACTCCATCTGAATATTTTTTGTTGTTTGCCAGAATCATTTAATTTTTATATATGCTCTATTCGTTGGCGTGTGATATATTCATCATAGTAGATTGCACTTTACAACTGTACTCAGCAAGTCCCAAATATGCCGCTCAATTTGCTGTGTGTAACGTTTGCTGATAATGCGTGCAGCTTTCCCTTGAGACGTTACTCATACAGCTGCCATCCGTCCGTCATCCATACAACCGCTTCAAAGGCCGACAACATGCTCAGAATATCATGGTGCGTTCACCAAAGACAGGTTCATCAGACGCTGTGCCTGACGTTCTGTGAGATCCAATTGAGAGTCGGCATCACGGTGACGCAAGCTCTTTTGGTTCTGTCGCATTAAAACTCTGTCAGGTAACATACTGTTTTTTTTTCTGTAATGTTGTTTGCCCATGTCCCTGATCCGAAACTCCTTTCGACGCCTGCATTATCCCACCG
>NZ_JAEMGT010000141.1:0-5228 GCF_017655185.1 Rahnella sp. ChDrAdgB13
AGAGACATGGGAAGGAAACATTGTAAAAAAACAGCATGTTACCTGACAACGCCTTAATGCGACAGAACCGTAAAACTAGTTGACGTCTAATATCCCCCTTACAACCCCGTCATGTCTGAAGCCCTAAGTTTTTTCTTCTCTGTAATAAACCATTCTTCGGAGCGAACAGGAATGCCAGAACGAACAGGCCCGCCTGAACGAGCACGATTGTTGCACCTGTCTCACCATTCAGCCAAAAGCTGGCGAAGGTTCCCACAATAGTGGCAATCATGGCTGAAGTGACTGAAACGAATAACATAGGGTAAAAACGCTGGGTTAAAAGAAATCCGATACAGCCCGGTGCGATTAACATAGCAACCACAAGAACAATGCCCGTGACCTGCAATGCCGTCACAGCAGTAGCGGCGACGAGCACCAGTAAGAACAGCTCGAGTCTTGCCGGAGAGAGTCCAATGACACTGGCCTGGCAGGGATCGAAACAGAACAGGATGAGATCTTTACGCTTGATTAAAACGGTCAGCAGAGTAAGAGACCCTATGATAATAGTCTGAATTAAAACATTTTTTTCAATGCCTAAGAGGTTGCCAAATAATATATGCATAAAATGGATATTACTCGGCGTTGCCACCAGAAGGATCATCCC
This sequence comes from Rahnella sp. ChDrAdgB13, assembly GCF_017655185.1. Taxonomy (NCBI): domain Bacteria; kingdom Pseudomonadati; phylum Pseudomonadota; class Gammaproteobacteria; order Enterobacterales; family Yersiniaceae; genus Rahnella; species Rahnella sp. ChDrAdgB13. The sequence goes on from NZ_JAEMGT010000141.1 coordinate 644, forward strand.
CACACCAAGAAAGCCAGTGAAAGATATACCAAGCAGGGCATCAGCTTTCACCGTAGTCAGATTGCGCGCCGCTCCGGCAATCATTACACATGCGACACCGCTGGTAATAGCGCCGACGGCCATTGGTAGCCCAAGAATATAGGCGAAGATAATGCCGGGAAGGATGGAATGTGACATGGCATCGCCTATCAGCGCCCATCCTTTTAGTACGATGAAGCAGGAGAGAACAGCACAGACTGAACACACAAATACGCCGGTTGTCATCGCCTTCAACATGAATCCGTACTGCAGCGGCTGTAGCAGTGATGTCAGAAATACGTCGAAAGTCATTTGGCTGGTTCCTTGTTGAAAACATTATGGCGGCGGCGAGTTGCCAAAATCCCCTTTTTAGGCGCAAAGACTAACGCCAGGATAAACATTGTTGTCTGAAGCACGACAATCGCCCCGCCAGTTGAACCATCCAAGAAATAGCTGACATAGGCTCCCCCTATGCAGGCCAATGCAGCCAGAAGCGGCGCAATGAATAACATACGACCAAATCTTTCCGTAAGTAACTGCGCTGTTGCTCCCGGAGTTATTAGCATTGCGACCACGAGCAGCGCCCCGACTGTCTGCAGGGCTGCCACGGCAGCAAGCGACAGGAGTATCAGTAAGGTGAGATGTAGTGCGTTTACGTTAAGGCCGATTGCTCGCGCATGGTTCGGATCAAAACAGTAAATCAACAAATCCTTCCATTTGACTGCAAATGTGATGATACAGATGAGCCCGATAATGCCAACCTGAAGAAGGTCTGCATTGGAAATGCCAAGTAAATTGCCAAACAGGATGGTCTGGATACGGATATTGGTGGGAAAAACCGAAATAATAAAAAGGCCGGCCGCGAAAAATGCGGTGAATACGACACCAATCACAGCATCATTTTTCAATATTGAATTACGCTCAATAATCCCTATTCCAAGCACGGCCAGCAGACCGGCAATAAAAGCGCCGAGGGCAAAAGGTCCGCCGACAAGCGCGGCAACCGCCACCCCGGGCACAACAGAATGAGAAAGTGCATCGCCCAGCAGTGACCAGCCCTTAAGTGTCACAAAACATGACAGAATACCGCATAATGCGCCAACCGCAGCTCCCCCGAATATTGCTTTTATCATGAAGATGTAACTGAAGGGGGCGGCAAGCAGAGATGCCAGAGAACTTATCATGCTGATATACCTTCCTCACCAGGGCTTTTGTCACAGTTCTGCAGTTCAGTGGGGGTCACACCGACCGGCAACTGGTGAATAGCCCCACCAAAGGCTTTGCCCAGATTTTCGGGGCTGTAGACTTCACTGACAGAGCCAAAAGCAATAAGCGTGGAGTTGATCATCATGACTGCGTCGCAGAAGCCAGGGACACTTGCCAGATTGTGAGTCGAGACGACGATGATATGTCCGTCTTCTTTGAGTTCGCGAAGAATGGCAATAATTGCATGCTCTGTCTTCACATCAACGCCGGTAAAGGGTTCATCAAGCAGCATAATAAGGCTTTGCTGGGCGAGCGCACGTGCAAGGAAAACACGTTTGCGCTGACCACCAGAAAGCTCGCCAATCTGGCGATCAACAAATGCCTCCATGCCAACACGGATCAGGCTTTCCATTACAATTTCGGCATCCCTTTCAGACGGAATACGCAGAAAGCCCATGCGCCCCTGACGCCCCATCATCACAACATCACGCACCGATACAGGAAAGGTCCAGTCAACTTCTTCTGTCTGGGGAACGTAAGCAATTATGTTCTGTTTTTGCGCCCATTTTACCGGCTGATAGCAAACTTCAACCTTCCCGTAAGCAGGTGAGACAAATCCCATGATGGCCTTGAACAACGTTGATTTTCCAGCACCGTTCATGCCAATCAGCCCGCAGATGGTGGGTTGTTGGATCTCAAAACTAACATCAGATAACCCAATGTTGCCACCACGATAGGAGACTGTCAGAGCCTCGACTCTGACAGTGGGGTAAAGATTAGTTGTTAACATTGAAAGCCTTCAGAATTGTTTTGGCGTTGTAATCGAGAAGCTTAATGTAGGTCGGTGCGGGCCCATCGCTATTCGTCAGACTGTCAACAAAAAGCGTTCCGCCAAAACGTGCTCCCGTTTCAGAGGCAACCTGCTGCATAGCCTTGTCGTTGACTGTACTTTCACAGAATACTGCGGGTACGTGATTTTTGCGGACCTCATCGATGACATGCCGAACCTGCTGCGGCGTCCCTTCTTCGTCAGCATTAACCCCCCATAAGTAAAGCTCGTTAAGGCCGTAGTTGCGCGTCAGATAGGAGAATGCACCTTCACATGTGACCAGTGTCCGTTCATTTGCCGGAATTTTTGCAAGCATTGCGGATATAGGTCCATTCAGTGCTTCAAGCTTTTTGGTGTAAGCGGCTGCATTGCGGTCATAGGAAGCTGCATTTTCCGGGTCGGTGTTATCAAGTGCTTTACGGATGTTTTCAACATAAATGACAGCGTTGGCTGGTGACATCCAGGAATGTGGGTTTGGCGTACCTGAATATGGACCATCCTTGATAATCATCGGTTCAATGCCTGTTGAGACAACGACGCTCGGTACATTGTGAACACCCTGGAAAAATTTATCGAACCAACGTTCTAATCCAAAACCGTTGCGTAATACAAGGTCGGCTGACTGTGCCTTTACGATATCCAATGGTGTGGGTTGGTAGTCATGAATTTCAGCCCCCGGTTTGGTGATTGATTCCACAATGGCTTTATCGCCGGCAACATTCTGCGCGATGTCTTGCAGGATGGTGAAGGTCGTCAGGATCCGTTTAGGTGTCGTATCCTGCGCGTTTGTCGGTGCGACCATTATTACTGTTGTCACGGTCATCACTAAAGCAATGATCCGACGTTTACTTTTGTTCAACATTTACATTTCCTTTATTGGTTAGAATAAACACTAACATAGCCAATGCTATATTTTATAGCGTTGGCTATGTTAATTGGAGTAGTAGCTACTCAGTTTTTGGATTCTGTCGTATCAACGAAGGCAGGTAAGCAAAAACTGGAATATCAATTTTTCAGGCAGTAAAACGGTTTTTCTGGGGATAAGCCCATCAGAATTCTGGTGGTTGTCTGTCAGAACTGGTAAACGATACCAACACCAAGAGTATTATCATTAGGAATGACTAATGAGGTTTTTTCTGAATTATCGCGACTACTAAGCATATTGATTTTATAATCGGCATAAGTAGTTATGTTGGTGTTTAATATATAGTTGAGGCTCAGGTCGATATAGTTGACAATATCCGCGCTGCCGACGTCATTTTTAACGAGTTTCCCTTTGGTATATACCCAGGCTATGCCGGGTTGAAAACCGGAGTCAAAGCTATACTGACTGGCAATCTCCCAGCTGTCCGCTTTTTTAGCCCAGCCATAATTGTCTATATGTACAAGATTATTACTGTGAGTATAACTGGCTGCCAGCAATATATTGCTGGCATCATATTTCACGCCAGCAGTTAATGCTCCAGCCCTGTTCCCCTGTTGATCATTTTTCTGCAACAACGTCCTTTGTGAATCAGTCCATGCCAGCCCTGCATTGATACCATTATCATTGCTCCAGATAAGCGATACACCATAACCTTCACCATTCTGATGCTCTTCTTCACGCTCGGAGCCACTTCCCCCGGAACCTTCATTTTTCCCCTGATATTGCAGGGAGAAATCAAGCCCATCAACTAAGCCAAAGAAATTGTTATTCCGCAGCGTCAAAAGGTTATTGGCCAGGCCGGTCATAAAGCGGTCAGTATCCTGATAGGAGTCATTACCAAATACAGGTAATACATCTGTCCATGCGCCAATATCGTAGAGAAGGCCGTAGTTACGGCCATAATCGAGAGAATAGATATCATCTAATTTAAGTCCGGCAAACCCCAAGCGCGTGTAGGAAGTCCCTTCGTCAGAATCTTCTACACTGCTTGCCTTAAGTTCGTATTCCCACTGAGCAAACCCTGTAATACGATTATTGATTTTTGTTTCCCCTCTGAAACCCAGCCTTGTATAACTTTCATCTCCCGAATCGTCAGCATTTTTACTGAACTGATGACGAGCATCAACCATACCGTTCAGATCGATTTTATTTCCATCACTGTTAAAAATCTCAGCGGCGTTTGTTATTGAAGCGGTGAGTAGCAATGAAGAAAGCGCCATTGCCGTAAATTTATTCATCATTAAGGATCCCGTTAACCAAAACTAAACACAACATAAACGATAATGATTATCAATATCGTTTAATGATTATCTTTACTCCCTTGTATGTGCAAACCTTAGTTTGTAATTTTTTGTAAAAACGTGTTCGACAGGCCTGAGTGAGCTTTTTTTTGGAATTTCTGGAAGAATCCGGCTGGCTGAAACGTTTGAGGCGAGTGCGTATTCCGACCCAAACCGACCATAGATTCCGAAGTTATCCGATCGCACTTTCCGATTTAATTCGAGCGCTGATTCCGATGTGTTCCGGCCAAATTTGGGCTCTGTCGCATTAACGGCAGCTGATCGGAAAAAGGTGCTCTGCCTGTTTTTCAGGCAGCCAATAGGTAA
>NZ_JAEMGT010000142.1:0-4263 GCF_017655185.1 Rahnella sp. ChDrAdgB13
ACATGGTGAAGTTTTTCAGCAGTAAACGCCTGCTGATCACAGACGCGCCCGCCGACCTGCATACTTTTCCTGACGGTCTGGTACCGGCTGAAGCGCAGTCACTTTCGCAGGATCCACGTCTGGCTGATTTTCTATCCTCTCCGGCGGTTATTTCCAGTGTCGGCGGTATGAATGCGCTCACTCTATGGGTGAAGCGCCACCGCGTGTGCCAGTGTCCGGACTACAACGGGGAGTTTCATCACCATGAGCTGGTGCAGGTGCCTCGCGGGCGTGGCGTGGTCTGCCTGTGCTGGGCGCATGACAACGAGTTTCGGGAAAAGGAATCGGCAAAACTGGATGCTACCGCGCTGGTGAACGCCGCTGAATTCGTGACCGAGGCAATACGCCACAGGAATAACTTACCGGAAGGGCGTCACCTGACTCTGGGGGAGCTGTGCTGGTGGGCTGTTTCGAAAGGGCTGGTTCACCTGCTGCCGGAAGAAATTATCTGCGCAGCGCTGGGGATGAAATACAAACCGCCGGGCGGCCAGCGGAAAGAAGCTGATGTTGATCCGTGGGAAAGACATCCTTCCGATGTGCTGGCCAACAACATCAAACCAGTGCTGGCGCTGGTGATTGACCCGGAGACACCAGAAACATTTATGCGTTTACCGAAAGCCAGAAAATTTTCAGCGCCAGCCTATACACGGTGGGTTAAAACTCAGCCCTGTTGCGGTTGCGGCGAGCAGGCTGATGATCCTCACCACATTATAGGCAGCGGCTTTGGTGGGATGGGTATTAAGGCCAGCGACTTTCATGTGATCCCGCTGTGCAGGCGGTGCCATGACGCGCTTCATGCCAATACATCGAAGTGGGAAGAGGAACACGGGAGCCAGGCTGAACTGGTATTGAAGACCCAAGAACGTGCGCTGGCGATGGGTGTTATCGCTACCGGCAAGCAAAAATAAGTGTGGAGAGAATAATGCGTGATATTCAACTGGTACTGGCTCGTTACGGCGTGTGGGCTCGCGATAATTCCGGCGTGAGCTGGTCACCAATCGCGGCGGGCTTCAAAGGCCTGCTGCCGACTGAGTCCAGCAAGGTGGAATCCTGCTGTGATGATGATGGTCTGATTGTTGATGCCGCGGTAGGGCGTCTGGCTGCCGTCCGTAAGCCGGAAGAGGTAACGCTAATCATGCTGCATTACCGCTTTGGTCTGTCGAAACGGAAAATAGCGAAGATGTATAAGGTGAGTGAAGGCCTGATACGCCAGCAGTTGCAGGTGGCTGAAGGCTTCGTTGATGGTTGCCTGGCGATGACCGGCGCGGTGCTGGAAATGGACGCCTACACCCAGAAAATCCGAGTCGCGAAAGTCGCTTAAAATAGTTCTAGTGCGCTACGCAAAAACTCTTGTAACCTGTTAAGAGTGGTCACGTAGTCACAAAGCTTAGACAATTTCAAAACCTCGCTCCGGCGGGGTTTTTTGTTATCTGGTATCATTGGTTGCATAAAAAACAACAAATGGTGACCAATGATAGATTCAATGAAATCCTTCTTTATCGGCATCTACGACCATTATGCTGCTTTGACCGGAATCATTTTTTTTCTGGCGATTTTTAAACTTATCTTTCCGATATTCATGTTTCTCTTAACAGAGATAACAAATCGGGTAGAAGAGAAGAGGAGTGTGAAAGCACTCGTTAAATCAGGGCTAACTCTTGAACAGGCTAAAAAATGGTCAAGAAATACATGGCGTCCCAAAAGGAAACCATCATTGGTCATGAAATTGTTCAAAAAAATACGTCTTCTTTTCTCAAAAAAGTCTGACCAATAACAAGCCGCTAAAGCGGCTTTTTTTATGCCCTCAATTCGGTTGTGAGGACACCAACAGCGATAAGGGGTTTATCAATGTCCGAGCCGGTATCAACACTCACCGTGACAGGCACACTGGCGGGTGCTGGTCTTTTCGGCTGGTTCGCAGGCTTAGATTACGGTGTGGTTTTTGGCGCTTTTGCTGGCGCTGTTTTTTATGTCACCTCGGCTGCTGACCTGAGCAACTGGCGAAAGGTGTCATATTTCACCGTTTCATTCCTCGCTGGTATCTTCGGCGCGGGGGTGGCAGGCGCTAAGTTAGCGAAATATTTGGACTACAGCGATAAACCATTGGATGCCTTGGGCGCGGTGATTATCTCCGCACTGGCTGTGCAGTTGCTTACTTTCGCCAGCAACCGGGCAAAGAACCCAACATCACTGATTGATCGGTGGAGGGGGCAAAGTGGTAATAAATGACCCGCTGGTAATCCTGAACGTGGTGGTGTGTACGTTGGTGGTTATCCGGCTGAGCTTCTTTCGAAAGAATGGGGCCACACATCGCCGCTGGGCGTCGTGGCTGGCCTACCTGCTGATCCTGATTTACGGCCATGTCCCGCTGCGTTTTCTGTTCGACCATTATGACGGCACGCGCTGGGCCATCCTCCTACTGAACCTCGTTATCTGCATTGCGATATTCGCCGTGCGCGGCAACGTGGCAAAAATCATCAAAGTCCTGCGTATCCCGCAGTAACTCTTCCAGAGAGAACATCATGCAAACCAGTGATAAAGGCTTTGCGCTGATAAAGCGCTTCGAAAGCTGTGTGCTGACTGCGTACCCAGATCCGGGAACCGGTGGCGTGCCGTGGACAATTGGCATCGGGCACACGCACAACGTTAAACGCGGTGATGTGATAACACAGCCTCAGGCTGAACAGTTTCTGCGTGATGATGTGAAAGTGCCGGAACTGTCGATCGGGACAAACGTGAAAGTCTCGCTGACCCAGAATCAGTTTGATGCCTTGGTATCGTTTATTTTCAATGTCGGTTCGAAGAACTTCACCAGTTCGACCCTGATCAAGAAATTAAACGCCGGTGATTATGTTGGTGCTGCGGACGAATTCCCGAGATGGATTAAAGCCGCCGGTCGCGTGCTAAATGGACTTACCAAGCGCCGCGCCGCCGAACGTGAGCTTTTCTTATCATGATAGATGCCGCGATCGCGCTGTTGAAAAAACAATGGAAGCCACTGGTGCTAATCGCTCTGGTGGCTTCTTCGTTATGGGCTTTCAGCCACTGGCGTTACACGGCAGGACACGATGCAGCAGATCAAGCATGGCAATTGAAGTGGTCGAGCCGTGACACCGCCGACGCTGATGCAACGCTGAAGCGTGAAGGGCAGGAAAGAGCCGAAGAACAGCGCCGCCAGTTGGCCGCCAATGAGGAACAAAAGCATGCTGAAGAAGAACTGGCTAAAGCTCGGTCTGATGCCGCTGATGCTGATCGTGCTGGTGCCGGGCTGCGCAAACAACTCGACACCTTACAGCGGCAACTCGCAGGAAGTGAAACCGGCCGCCTTTCCGCCACTGCCGCAGCAAGCTCGGCAAGAACCGAGGCCAGCATTCTGCTTGCCCAGTTGCTCAGCGAATCTGACGAAATGGCGGGAAAGTACGCAACTGAAGCTGACAAAATTTATGTCGCCGGCCAGTCCTGCGAACACACCTACGACAAAGTGACGAACCAGAAGGCCAACCCGTAATGATTAAGTGGCTATTGGCGGTTATTCAAAAGCATTTCAAACCGGCATCCGCCGAAACTCAACAAACTGAGGAACAAAACATGTCAGAACCATTAAATGACGAAGTAGTTGAACAGCCTGTCGTTAACAACAGTGATGCTGTACTGGCGAAGCTGAAAGAGTTGGTCGCCGCTGCTGGCGCGCAGACTCATGCAGTGTTTGACGACCTGGTAGATCTGGCGAAAAAGCTGGTCTGATCCCTACAGAGTGATGCCGCTGAAGCCCAGAATCGTTACAAAATTAACTGACAGGAAAAATCAATGAGCGACAAAGATATCGAGAAGGAAATCCAGGCCAAAGGCAAAACAGCGCCGCGCGTAACCCCTGACCACATCGAAAGCATCATTGTTGGCGAACTCTATTTTACTGCAGCTGACGGGGTATCTACTCACCCGCAGGCAGATATTGTTGTTCGCGAGCATCCAGAACTGGCCCTGCTGACTTTCTGTGTATTGAAGCTGAAGAACGGCTTCACCGTTACGGGCGAAAGTGCGTGCGCCAGCCCTGAAAACTTTGACCCAGAAATTGGTCAAAAAATTGCGCGTGCAAATGCAGTGCAAAAGATTTGGCCGCTTGAAGGCTACCTTCTTAAGCAGCGACTCAGCGAGTAGGCATTACAGCAGGCATTCACTGAGTGCCTGTGATAATGACGAAACTATTCAAACTTATTTATCCTA
>NZ_JAEMGT010000020.1:0-22035 GCF_017655185.1 Rahnella sp. ChDrAdgB13
GTAAGGATTGCCTGAGAAAGTCAGCGACGAGGGGAGCTTTTATCTAAATCCGATTTATTCAACAAAGCCCATGTAGGACCTAAAAATTATGCGACTTACTTCGAAGTGGTGGATAAAAATCTAAAACCAGAAGGTATTTTCTTATTGCACACGATTGGTGCTAACAAAACAGAGGTTAACGTCGATCCCTGGATTAATAAGTATATTTTCCCTAACGGATGCCTGCCTTCTCTTGCACATATCGCCTCCGCCAGTGAAAGATATTTTGTTATTGAAGATGTACATAATTTCGGTCCAGATTATGACAAAACGCTGATGGCATGGAATGAACGATTTCTGGCCTCCTGGAAGCATATCGAAGGAAATTATTCAGAAAGGTTTAAAAGGATGTTTACCTATTATTTAAATTCATGTGCAGGCGCTTTCAGATCTCGCGATATTCAGCTCTGGCAGGTCGTCTTTACAAGAGGGTTAGAAGGCGGTTTGATCGTCCCCCGTTAATAATAATGCAAAAATTCTGGGTTGAAACCGACAGCTCGCCACAGGCCAACTGCAGCGTAACGGCGACCGATCAACCCAGTCTGCAATATTGCCTATCAGCTGAATATTGGCCATTGCAAGAGGCGCCTTGAGTCTGACCTAAATCCGTCCTTCCGCTTTAATCCATTGCATAAAATCATCGATAAATACCCGCGTTTTAAGCGGCAGAAGTTTGTTGGGCAGGGTGATCGCGTAAGTGTTGCGTGGCAGGGGGTTTTCCACGCGCCAGTCAGGTAAAACGCGGCGCAATTTACCGCTGGCGATATACCGGTTGGCGATAAAAGTGGGGATCAGCGCAATGCCGACGCCTTGCAGAATGGCGTCGATCATGGCATCGCTGTTATTGATCATCAGCCGCGGAACCAGCGTCACACTTTCCATGATTTCATTCTGCCAGAAGCGCCATGCGCCGCGAAATTGCCGTTCATCAGGGAAAAAAATGTTGTGTTTGATGAGTCCGGCGGGGAAATCCGGCAGCACTTCGTCGTAATCCGCGGAACACACCAATACGTAATCAATCGGCATCAGGGCGCGGGCCACCATGTTTTCCGGCGGGCTTTCGGTGACGCGCAGTGCCAGGTCGTAAGCGTCCTGCGCCAGATTACTGACCCGGTCAGACAAGGTCAGCTCGACATTAATCTCCGGGTAACGGCGTAAAAACGCGGGCAGAAAGGGGGTGAGCAGAATTTTACCCAGCGTATTCGGCGCGGTGATACGCAAAACACCCTGAGGGGTATCACTGAAACTGTCTGCCTGAGAGAAGAGTGCCTGCGTGGCGGATAATACGGCCTGCGCCTGCCGGTAGATCTCGAGCCCGACCTCGGTGGTCGTGACCGATCGCGTGGAGCGGGTAAATAACACCACATTGAGGCGTTTTTCCAGCCTGTCAATCATCCGGCTTACTGACGAGGGCGCCAGCGAAGTCTCCCTTCCTGCCGATGAAAAGCTTCCTTTTTCAACCACCTGAATAAAAACGGACAAACTGGGAAGCAGTTCTGCTAACTCACTTGTGTTCTTCACGCATAGCTCTTTTGTTTCTGGGATATCTAGCCAAATTAGCATCAAGCCGTATGATGTTCAACAGAGGTATCATCTGGTGCAAATCGGCCATAATAGTCAATTTATTTAATGGGTTAGCTATGTCAAACCAAACGGTAATTGAAATGATCCGCCAGCGTGATGTGCTAAATGTTGGCGTTAGTCTCGGTTTTAGAGGGTTGTCGTTTCGTAATGCAGTCAAGAATTGCTGGGAAGGTTTCGACATTGATTTAGCCCGGGCAGTGGCGGTCGCTGTGTTTGGCGATGCAGGAAAAATCCATTACATGCCCTTGCAGTCTGGTGACCGCTTCAGGGCGCTGCGTGATGGGGTGATTGATCTGGGTTCGTTTAACTCCAGTATTACCTTCCAGCGTGAGGCGGAATCAGAGGTCACTTTCGTTCACCCGATGCTGTTTGACGGTGAAGTGCTGATGACGCCGGCCAGTAATTTGCTCGAGCCGGTCGAACAGGCAAGTTATACCCGCAAGCGCCGGATAGCGGCCATGCGCGGTTCAACAACCGAAGAAAATCTGAAGCGCTATTTTGGAAATTTAAACCTGTCCTGCGAAATCAGTCTGTTTGATTCGCCGTCTCAGGCACGCCAGGCTTATCAGCATGGTGAATGCAATATCTATTGTCTCGACTCCTATCTGCTGGCCGGTGAACGCGCTCAGCTGACGGACAAAGAGGCGCACATTATCTTGCAAGATCGTATCTCACTGGAAACCATGTCACCGGCGGTTGCATCGAATGACCCGCAGTGGCTGAAAGCGGTAACCTGGATCATGCGCGCGCTGATTGAAGCGGAAAACCTGCAAGTCAGCAGTAAAAATATTCATGAAATGAGTCAGGAGGCGACGGGTTATCTGAAGACCTTCCTGTACCCGTCAGAACAGAATTGTAAGAATCTGGGCCTGCGCCCTGAATTTATTCGTGAGATTATTCATCAGGTAGGCAACTACGGCGAGATATTCCAGCGCAATCTGGGGAAATACTCAGAGCTGAATCAGGCGCGTCGGGATAATAATTTATGGTCGCAGGGTGGGATGTTGTATTCGCCTTTATTTATATAGTCTCTGATTTATATTTACCTTAATTCTGTTACGTTATTTTTGCGCGGTTATCCTTTAAATATTCTTTGGCAGGAACATCATGAGTGAACTATTGGCTGAAAAACAGCAAGAAATGATTTTGTCTGGCTTGGTGAAAAATAATTTCGGTTATTTAGAGACGCAGCCCGATAATGTCGATGCCAGCGTTATCAGAAATATTATTCTGCATGGCCATCATCAGGGCAATGTTTTATATGTTATTCGTAATTTCGCGAATAAACAGATTTGCCAGGATGTGGCTGAAAACTTCAATAAGATGGTGAATCGTAACGGCGGTGGAAACCGTGCGGATGACGGTTTTGTACTGACCAACCAGATTGGCGCTACGCAGTTCTCACGTAATGGCGAACAATATATGGCGGAAGTGAACCGGGTGAATGCCAGCGTCGCCGAACTGATGTCGGTGACCGACACATATGCCACAGAATCCCTGTTCCTTAACCGAACGCTGGAAGATTTATTCCTCGAGGAAGGCATCCACTTTGGTCCGGCGCGTTATAAAAATACTTACGCCTGTTTTGCCACATTCCGGCGCTGGCTGGATAACGGTGCTATGTCGCTGATGCCGCATGAAGACCGCGCCCAGCTTAAGTTTGCGCTTCAGGATAATTTTGAAATTGCCAATGCAATGACAGTGACTGCTTTCAACGTGTGTCTGGAAGCGGCGCAGGGCGGCGGCGAGCTGAAAATCTGGAACCTCGACCCGGACGAACTTTGCCGTGCACGCTTTGGTGTGACGGACACCGGTTATCCATATCCACCCCATCTGCTCCAGGGCGTGGAGTCGTTATCCGTGCAACTGAACGCCGGTGATATTTACTTTATGAACGCCTGTCATTTGCACGGTGTAAGCAGTGTGAGTCAGGGAAGTCGCCTTACCGCCGGGCGCTTTATTGGCAGACTTAATAATAGCAAAGTGGTGTATTGGACATAGCCGGAATGCATTAACAGCGGCAATTTATTCTCTCTGTATTCTGAATTAATAATGAGTCTGATATGAAACATGTTAATCATCTTGCCGCCGGAGGATACGCTTTTATTCCCGGCAGTTATTATCAGGCATTGCCTGATACCCATTACGAAAATAAAGATATTTTTCTTTCTGATCTGGAACAGCTAAAACTGGCGTACGAAAGTCTGACGCTGGATCCTTATTCTCCGGGCAACCGCTGGCGCGGATATGCGCAATGCCGTCGCGACGCAGAAGGGAAACTGTTTTTCGGTCATTTCACAGCCTATAAGCAAACTAAAAAATACAATCCGGATACCGGCGGTATTATTCGTCAATATCCTTTATTGCCGGAAAATATCACCGCAAACCGTCTGATGCAGGCAATTTTGCAAGACGATATCGCTTTTGTTGAAGCCTATGAACGTATCGGGGCGCTCGAAGAACTGACCGTCGGCATTCATCTGTTCCGCTACGAAGCACAGTGCGACGCACCCGCCTACAGCTCGCCCGTGTGGCTGCATAAAGATGATGAAGACGTGGTGTTCGTACATCTGATCCACGCCTCCGCCAACATGCTCGGTGGCGACAATCTGATTGCGCCGAACCCTAAAAACATTGAGCGGGTGCTGCGCCTTGAGAACTTGTTCGACACGCTGGTGGTGAATCACGACAAATACCATGCCGTGACGCCGGTCGGTTGCCGCGAACCCGGAGAGACTGCGGTGCGCGACATTATCCTGGTCACGTTCCAGCGTACTGAGGGAGAGGCGGCATGAGCCTGAAACATAAAGCTTTTATTACTGGCGCATCCAGTGGGATCGGCAAATCGATGGTGACGGCTTATCTGGCTGCCGGTTACGTGGTCGAAGGCATTGACAGTGCCCCGTCCGTTTTCACCGATGAACCTGACTACTCTCACCATCAGCTGGATATTACCGACTCCGTACGCCTCGATGCCTTGTTTGAAACGGCAGAGTACGCCAGCGGAAATAACGTCTTAATTAACTGTGCCGGCACCCGCGAAATCTGCCGTATAGATGAGTTATCGCTGTCGCTGTGGGAACGCGTTTTTGCCGTCAACGTGACCGCCAGCTTCGTTGCCGGGCGCGCCTTTTGCCAGCAACTGGCTCGCCAAAACTTGCCGGGCAATGCCGTCAATATCGCCTCGGTATCGGGGCTGATGGGCGAGCCGGATCGCACCGCGTATGTCTCATCAAAACACGCGGTGATCGGCCTGACGAAACAACTGGCGCTGGAATACGGCAGACATCAGATCCGGGTGAATGCCATTGCGCCCGGGGTTATCCGCACGCCGCTGACGGAGCCTTATTACGACAATCCGGCGCAGATGGAGAAGATCCAGCGCGGTCAGTACCTGCCGGTGCTGGGCGAAACGCAGGATGTGGCACAAGCGGCGATGTATCTCACCTCGCCAGAAGCGCGATTTGTGACCGGTTCAACACTGGTTATCGATGGCGGCTGGACGATTGGTAAAGAGCTTTAATCCGATGGCCGGCATAACGGCCACTTATGACTTGCAGGAGTTTTAACATGAACAACACCTATATTCTGATCCTCGGCGGTGAGTTTGCTTTACGTGAGCGTGTTTTAGCCGGTGCCTTGCGGGCTTCTGGCGGCATGCGGGTTCTGACCATGGCGAAAAACCGCACCACGCCGACAATCAAATTCTTCGACGGTTTTTTGCCGGGCGACGTCGCGGACGCTGAGGCTGTGCTGCGCGCGGTCCAGGATCATGAACGCCAGACCGGTGAAACCCCTGCGGCGGTGATCCCGATGAACGACTTCACGGTGCGCGCCGCCAGCCTGCTGACCGGGCATTACCAGCTGCACGGGAACGACAGCCAGACGATCACCAACTGCCGCGACAAGTTTGTCATGAAGCAAATCCTGCAAGCCGCTGGCCTGCCGGTGCCACGCTTCGCGGCGTTTCGCACCTTAAACGAACTCAAAAAACTGATCGCAGAGATTGGTCTGCCGGTGGTGATTAAGCCGCGTGAAATGGCGGGCAGCCTGGGCGTATTAAAAATCAGCCGCGAAGACGAAATCGAAGAAGTATTCGGCAAATGTGTAACCGATGTGATTTCACTGAACGGTGAATCTTTTGCGCCGGAAGATCTCTTCCAGGTCGAGGAATATGTTCCGGCCTGGCAGGAAGTCAGCGTCGAGGTGATCAATCAGGGCGACTATCATCGCGCGATGGCCGTGACCGACAAATACCTGGGCGAAGAGCCGAATTTCGTCGAAGTGGGCCACAGCATGCCGTCGCTGCACAGTGACAATCAGAAACTGCGTGACATCGCCGAACGTGCCTGCCATGCGCTGGGGATCCGCTACGGTGTGGCGCACTTTGAAGCGCGTATTACTCCGGCGGGTGAAATCAAAATCATTGAAGTGGGCGCGCGCACCGGTGGCGATACCATCATGGATCTGGTGGAAAGAACTTACGGCATCAATCCTTATGAACTGCACGTGCTCAGCCATCTGAACAAACTTAAACCCCTGCCTGACACCCTGAAGCCCCGCGGTCTCAGCGCCGTGGCTTTCATTAAAGCCGACGAAGGTGTGATAGAAAAAGTCACTTTGCCCGCCAGCCTGCCAGACCACGTCGTGAATATGCAGATCACGGCTAAGCCGCTGGATACGTCGAAAAAGCTGGTGTCGTGGAAAACCCGCGAAGGTTCGGTGGAGTATTTCTGGCCACAGCGTGCCGCGGAACCGGGTTTTGATGAGCATTTAACGATTGCCGATCAGTACGCGCGTTCGCTGTTTACGCTCCGTCAGGCCTGATATTAACCGGGCCGCCGTGCCTGCGCCGGTGGCCCCTGAACTCTTTTAAGGATAGTGATGATATGAACAGTGATCGTTTTGGATTAAAACGTTTTGTCTTTTCCCGCTTTGCCGGGTCACTGTGCGATCAGTTCCTGCTGTTTGCCGTTCCGCTGGCGATTCTGAAAGCCACCGGATCTCTGACCTTTTCTTCGCTGGCTTTCGTCATTGAATGGCTGCCGCGCATTCTGTTTTTCCCGCTGTCTGGTTTTCTGGCAGACCGTATCAAACCGCGCTTTATCTTCTTCAACGTAGAAGCAGGGCGTTCGGTATTGATGGTCGTGGCCTTCCTGACCCTGACTTTTCATCCCAGCGCCACGTTTCCGGTGCTGGCCGTCATGATGGCACTGCTGTCAGTCGCCTATGTGCTCAACTTTGTCGCCACTGAAGCGCTGTTGCCGCGCCATATTCCGGCCAGTACTTTGCCGAAAGCGCATTCCATGCTGCAAGGCGTAGATCAGATTACGCAAGTGCTCGGCCCGGCGCTGGCGGTGGCCATTTCGGTGTACGGCGGCGTCGGGGCAATTTTAGCCTGTGCCGCCGTGCTGTTTGCCATCTCGGCCATCAACTATCTGTTCCTCGAAACACACGATCTGGTGGTTGCTGAGAAGATGAGTTTCCGCTCGATTGTGGAGTCGAACCTGACGGCGATTCAGGTGCTTAAGCAGAATAAAATATTGTTGCATCTGTGTGCGCTGACCTGGGTGGTGAATCTGGTCTACGGGGCGGCGCTGGTGGTGAGTGCGGCGGTGATCCTCAAAGAATTCCACCTGCCGGAAAGCTATTTTGGCGTATTACAAACTTCTGCCGCGCTGGTTACCATTGTGACGTTTATCTTTGTGCCGCGTATTGCCAAACGGTTTGGTCTCTCGACGCTGGGAACGCTGTCATTTTGCGGGATGATTTTGTCTGGCGCGCTGATGTCGCTGTCACTCGATTTCGCGATGTATCTGGTGGGTTATGCGGTGCTGATGGCCTTCGACGGCGCATTCAGCGTTTACCTGCGTACCTTACGCAGCCAGATTATTCCACAAGAGCATCTGGGCAAAACCATGGGGCTGATTGGTCTGATGAATATGTGTTCGGTGCCGGTCAGTGGTCTGGCGGTAACGGCGCTGGCGGGCAGTTTTATGCCGCTGCAAATCATCGCCATTATCCTGGCTTTCGCGCTGGCATTAGGGCTGGTGCTGATCGTCGTCGGTCGCCGCGCCTTTGGCTACCGCAGCTGGTTACCGCCAGTGATTGCGCAGCCGCAGGTTTAAAACGGAATGACCCCTTACCCGGCCGGGTAAGGGGTGTATTTGCTAAAACAACACCATCAGAAAGAGAAACACGAACATCCCAATGCGCCCCAGAAGGCGTTGTCGTCAGAAACCGGCACATCCGAACCGCGGGCGATGTCGTGGCTGTGTTTATGCACGCCACAGGGTCCGGCGCACTGATGAGCCTGACGTACCAGCCCGACGCGCGCGGCACCTTCCGGCGGCGCTGACCGGTAATGGCCCGGCACTTTCGTGACCGGTGACCAGTCTGGTAAAACCGGAATTGCAGGTGGGGCAAGCGGCGAGAAAATGCCTGCCGCGTAAACCACTTTGCCGTCAACCACGGTCATCACCGATTCGATGCCCTTAATGCGTTCTTCCTGCACGCTGAAGAAATCTTCAGAAAGCACCGCCAGATCCGCCAATTGTCCGGCTTTAATCTGTCCTTTTTTACCCTGCTCGCTGGAAAACCATGAGCTGCCCTGCGTCCACAGCATCAGCGCGGTTTCGCGGTCTATTCTGGCGTCATCATCGTACATCGCCATTCCGCCGACGGTGCGGCCGGAAACCAGCCAGTACAGCGCCGTCCACGGATTGTAGCTTGCGACGCGGGTGGCGTCGGTGCCCAGTCCGACAGGCAGTCCGGCGGAGAGCATTTTCGC
Organism: Rahnella sp. ChDrAdgB13; assembly: GCF_017655185.1. NCBI lineage: Bacteria > Pseudomonadati > Pseudomonadota > Gammaproteobacteria > Enterobacterales > Yersiniaceae > Rahnella > Rahnella sp. ChDrAdgB13. Next base: position 8,414 of record NZ_JAEMGT010000020.1, read on the forward strand.
CACCGGCGGCGTGTGTTTGGTGGCTTCAAGGCCATAACGGTCTGCGAAATATTCCCCCTGAAACGCCATTCGATGCTGTACTGCAATGCCGCCGCCGAGTGCTTTGACGCGCTCGATATTCCGTTCGGTGATGGTTTCTGCGTGGTCGAAGAACCAGTGCAGGCCGTTAAACGGAATATCGCTGTTCACTTTTTCAAACACATCCAGCATACAGCTGATCGACTCATCGTAAGTGGCGTGCAGACGGAATGGCCAGCGGTGCTCCACCAGATGACGCACCACGCGCTCCAGCTCAACTTCGGTACCCGGCGGTAAATCCGGGCGCGGTTGCAGGAAATCTTCAAAATCCGCCGCTGAGAACACTAACATTTCGCCTGCGCCGTTGTGCCGGTAGAAATCTGTGCCCTGACCGGGTTTGAGCATATCAGTCCACAGTTTGAAATCATCCAGCTCATGCTGCGGACGCTGGGTAAATAGGTTGTAGGCGATGCGCACGGTCAGCTGATTTTTCTGATGAAGTTCATCAATGATCTGATAATCCTCAGGATAGTTCTGGAAGCCGCCGCCCGCATCGATGGCGCTGGTCAGCCCGAGGCGGTTCAGTTCGCGCATAAACTGGCGCGTGGAGTTCACCTGTTGTTCCAGCGGTAGTTTCGGACCTTTTGCCAGCGTCGAGTACAAAATCATCGCGTTCGGTTTGGCAATCAGCATGCCTGTCGGATTGCCGTTGCTGTCACGCTGAATTTCACCGCCTGGCGGGTTTGGCGTGTCTTTGGTGTAACCGACCACTTTCAGTGCGGCGCGGTTGAGCAGGGCACGATCATAGAGATGCAGGATGAAAACCGGCGTATCCGGCGCAGCCTGATTGATTTCATCAAGCGTAGGCATGCGGCGTTCGGCGAACTGAAATTCAGTCCAGCCGCCCACGACGCGAACCCACTGCGGGCCTGGCGTGCGCATGGCCTGATCTTTGAGCATCCGCAGCGCATCGGCCAGAGAAGGTACGCCTTCCCAGCGTAATTCGAGATTGTAATTCAGACCGCCGCGGATCAGGTGAAGGTGCGAGTCGTTAAGGCCGGGAACCGCCGTGTGACCTTGCAAATCAACCACCTGCGTACCCGCATCGGCGAACTGCATCACTTCATTTTCTGTGCCGACGGCAAGGAATTTGCCGTCTTTTATTGCCACAGCGTTCGCCAGTGGTTTTTCGCGGTCGACCGTGTGGAATTTACCGTTGGTTAAGATCAGGGAAGCAAAACGAGTCATTAGAAAAGCTCCTGTCATTGCGCGGTTGTGCGCGTCAGCCATGAATGGAAAACTCGGGTAATAATCGGCATCCAGAGGAATACCACCAGCGCAACGACGGACGCGTCATTGAGTAAATGGCCGCCCTCCGTGCCTTTGAGCTGCGGCAAAAAGAGACCCCAAAACCAGGGAACGATGTGCGTTGACGGGTAAATTACCAGCAGGGTTAGCAGATATTGCTTCCAGCGTGCCGGAGGACGAACCGTGGCGCTGGGCGGGGTGAACCAGAATTCGGCACCGGGACGCACTTCCGTGCTGTCGCTTTGTAAAAGCAACGGGCTGACTTCATCCACCAGTTGCTTGCGCAGGTCTGATTTGTGCCAGGCGTTGAGATTTTCCAGCGTGTCGAAGCGAACCAGAATGGTGTAGGCATCGCCGCTGCGGCTCGGGCGGATAACGTTGACACCCAGATGGCCCGGAAAAGTACTCGCCTGCGGCATGATTTTATTCAGCCAGGTTTCGTACTCTGCTTCACGGGCAGGCGCAACTTTGTGCGTAATGACAAGCGTGACGTGTTGCTTGTGGGTTTGAGACTGGGACATTAACCACCTCACCTGTTGAAAATAAAATCATTTATCGGGTCAATGAAATGATATTAGTTGGCGAGTTGAATCAATGATAGGTGAGAATTTTGGCCTTCTTGTTAAGTTTTTTTGTTATTCATTTTCGCCAACCACGCGCAGGCTGCGCTGCTTCATGACGCGGTGCAAATTCGATTCCAGCCAGTTCGCCAGCCCGGAAACCTGATCCTTCACCTCGATACCCAGCGGGGTCAGACTATACTCAACGTGCGGCGGCACGACCGGAAATGAACGGCGGTCAATAAAGCCATCTTCTTCCAGCGACTGTAATGTCTGCGCCAGCATTTTCTCACTGACGCCCCCGACTTTGCGGCGCAGTTCGCTGAAACGCAGCGTGTCGTCACTCAGGGCGAGCAAAATCAGTAAACCCCAGCGGCTGGTGATGTGCCGGAGGATTTCGCGGGAAGGGCAGTTTGGGTCGAGCACTTCGCCCCGGCGGATCTGTTCCGTGAGGGGAAGACGCTCAGTCGTTTTGTCGGAAGGAATTATTTTCATACTAACCTTTTGGTGCGTACTTACGAAAGGTTAGTATATCGCATAGGATGTTTTCAGAGCCAGCGTCTTTCGGGCCTCATGTTGAATAAAACACTTTTTGGAGAAACAAAATGATTGCAATCACCGGTGCTACCGGCCAGTTAGGCCGCCTCGTTATTGCCGCACTTTTGAAAAAAGTGCCTGCTAATCAGATTATTGCTGCCGTGCGCAGCCCGGAAAAAGCCAAAGACCTGGCTGATTTAGGTGTGGAAGTGCGTCAGGCCGATTACAGCCAGCCTGCAACACTGGATTCCGCATTTAAAGGCGTGGAAAAACTGCTGCTGATTTCTTCCAGCGAAGTCGGCCAGCGTGAAGCGCAGCACAACGCGGTGATTGCTGCCGCAAAACGCGCAGGCGTTAAGTTACTGGCATACACCAGCCTGCTGCATGCAGATAAAAGCCCGCTGGGCCTGGGCGTGGAACACCGCGCGACGGAAAAAGCACTGCGCGAATCCGGCGTGCCTCACGTACTGCTGCGCAACGGCTGGTACACCGAAAACTACGCGGCAAGCGTAGCGCCTGCACTGGCACACAATGCGTTTATCGGCGCAGTCGGCGAAGGGCGTATCGCTTCTGCCGCACGTCAGGATTATGCCGAAGCCGCCGCCGCAGTGCTGACCCTCGATAATCAGGCGGGTAAGGTTTACGAATTAGCCGGTGATGAGGCGTATACGCTGGCTGAATTCTCCGCAGAAATTGCGAAGCAGTCCGGTAAAAAAGTGGATTACGTTAACCTGCCGGAAGCGGAATTTGCGAAAGCGCTGATCGGCGCAGGTTTGCCGGACTGGCTGGCAAATATGCTGGCAGATTCTGATGCTGGCGCAGCGATTGGCGGCCTGTTTGATGATTCCCATACATTGAGCAAACTGATCGGTCGCCCGACGACACCGGCAAAAGACGTGATTGCCGCGACGTTGAAAGCCCTTTGATTTGTTAAATGTTGTTCATTATGTATTACTCAGCGGCCTGCAATTTTGCGGGCCGTTTTTCTTTCTACCTGATCCCTGTTCCCGCCGTCTGTTAAGCTAACTCCCATCTGGTATTATCAGAAAGTCCGCACTAACCCTCAGGTGATCCTATGACAGAAAATGAATTCAGGCTGCTGCTCGTCGATAATGGTTTTGACGAGCCGGTACTGGTCGAGCGGGAACCGCTAATCCGTCTTGAAAAACACGCTCACCCGTTCGAAGCCATGGCTTTTATCCTCAGCGGTGAAATCACTATTACCACCCAAAACGGGTTCAGAACTTATTGCGCCGGAGAGATTTTTCATCTTCAACCCAATGAAATGCACGAGGAAGAGTTCGGCGATCAGGGCGTCCGCTACCTTTCGGGGCGTAAAAGCTTGCAGTAAATCGCAGATAAAAGAATGCCCGTCAGGGGAAACGGGCATTGGAATGAGTTACAAGGGGAAAACCTTAAGTCCTCTGTAGCAGGCTACAGATGAGCTCTATAATAATCATTTAATGTGAAGGTTGTGTGTAGGATGAATCTGTTTTCTGCTCATTGTGGCAACAAATTTTCAACGATCCCTCGCTATACATCGGGTTAATTTCGCGGCAGAATACGCGCCCTTTTTGGCCAGAAAAACAGCGAGCGGAGAATTCTTCAGTGAAAATCAATGTCATTGGTACCAGCGGAAGCGGGAAATCAACACTGGCGCGCGGTATTTCTCAGAAGCTGAACATTCCGTATGTCGAACTGGACGCATTGTTCTGGCGGCCAGACTGGCAGGGCACGCCGGATGAGGAATTTTTCGCCCGGCTCGGCGAAAGACTTTCCGCCAGCGAAGGGTGGGTGCTGGACGGCAATTATAAACGCACGCAGCCCGTGAAATGGCGGGAAATAGATCTGATTATTTGGGTGGATTACTCGTTCGGGCGGACGTTGTTTCAGGCGGTGAAACGTGCCGCCACACGCGCATGGCATCAGCAGGAACTCTGGGCAGGAACGGGAAATCGTGAGACGTTCCGCAAAAGTTTTTTCAGCCGGGATTCCATTATTTTGTGGACGCTGAAAACCTTCGCCAAAAACCGCCGCCAGTATCAGGCATTGCTTGAGGATCCTGACTGGCAGCATGTTCGTTTTGTGCGTTTACGTTCACCCCAGCAGGCTCAGGTTTTTCTCCGTAATCTGACCCAGCTGTAACACCATCCACGGGCTGAACGCCCAGGGTGTTGCACGCACGCTGTTCAGCAAATCTTCCGGTTTTACCCATTGAAAATCCATGACTTCCGTGTCGCGTGGCTCGGGAGCCATACGGCAAAATGCGGAAAAAATCGGGCAGAATTCGTTCTCAACAATCCCGGAAGCATCGGTCGCGATGTACTGGAATTCTCCGATCAGCGAGGTGATTTTTTCAACCGATAAACCCAGTTCATACTGGCAACGACGGTAAACCGCTGCCTGCAACGATTCGCCGGGAAGCGGGTGCCCGCAGGCGGAGTTCGTCCAGACACCAGGCCACGCGATTTTGTTCAGGGAGCGGCGCGTGATCAGCAAGTCGCCGCGATCGTTGTGGATGTAGCAGGAAAAAGCCAGATGCAATGGCGTCTGAGCGTTGTGCACCAGCGCTTTATCCATGGTACCGGCCGGTTGATTTTTAACATCAAGCAACACGACTTCTTCAATCATAAAACTCTCCGTTACTCCTCCATCATCGTTTTCAGCAGGCGAACCAACTGCTGTTGATCATCAGGAGAAAGTCTTGCCAAAAACTCAGTGTCTACCTGCTGGCCGAGCGGCTGGGTTTTGGCCAGAACCGCTTTACCTTCCCCGGTCAGGGTAATAAAACGCCGGCGTTTGTCCGCCGGATCCGCCTCACGGATTAACAAACCGCGGGACTCAAGTCGTGAAAGCATTTCCGCCAGCGTGGCCTTGCTGCTGATGGCAACGTCGGTCAGCTGCACCTGTTCAATGCCCGGGTTTTCAGCAATTGAGCGCAATACCGCGTACTGAGGTTTGGTCAGATCCGGAATGCATTGCTGCCATCTCGCGGTGTGTTGCTGGAATACCTTACGCATCAGGTGAAAGGCTTCCTGTCTCAATTGTGTGCTCATCATCGTTCCCGGCTTTCTTATGGTTTCGCCCTATCTTAGCAATCTATGGATCTCGAATGCGACAGACCATTGCGGGGATTTGAAAATGAGTATAAGGTAAAAATAGTTCGTATACGAACAATATGTTCAAAAAAGGTTAACGTGAGTGAGGGTGGTATGAGACTGATTGTGGGGATGACCGGTGCGACGGGCGCACCTTTGGGCGTCGCGCTGCTGAAAGCGCTGCGGGAAATCGACGGAGTGGAAACGCACCTGGTGATGTCGAAATGGGCGAAAACGCCCCTTGAGCTGGAAACGCCTTATACCGCTCGTGAAGTCGCTGAAATGGCTGATTTTACACATAATTCTGCCGATCAGGCGGCCACGATTTCTTCCGGTTCATTCAAAACCGACGGCATGATTATTATCCCGTGCAGCATGAAAACGCTGGCCGGGATCCGCGCCGGTTATGCCGAAGGGCTGGTCGGCCGTGCGGCAGATGTCGTGCTGAAAGAAAACCGCAAGCTGGTGCTGGTTCCGCGTGAAACGCCGCTCAGCACCATTCACCTCGAAAACCTGCTCGCGCTGTCGCAAATGGGCGTGGCGATCGTGCCGCCGATGCCTGCTTATTACAACCATCCCGAGACAATTCAGGATGTTACCGACCATATCGTGACCCGCGTACTTGACCAGTTTGGCCTTGAATATCACCGCGCAAAACGCTGGGCGGGGTTATCGCCAAAAAGTGACGACGTCACGTTATAGCGCTCAATTTTTAAGTTTTAAAACATGTAGTAATCCTTCACCGAAACAGGAGAGTCGAGATGGCTTTTGATGATCTGCGCAGCTTTATGAGCGCACTGGATGAAAACGGACAACTGCTGAAAATCACCGAACAGGTGAAAGCAGAGCCCGATCTGGCCGCGGCGGCGAACGCCACCGGTCGTATCGGCGAAGGCGCGCCCGCGCTGTATTTTGACAATGTGGAAGGGTTTACCGACGCCCGTATCGCCCTGAATACGCTCGGTTCCTGGCAAAACCATGCGATTGCGATGGGGTTGCCGCCCAATACATCGACCAACGAACAGATTGCCGAATACATCCGCCGCTGGGATACCTTCCCGGTGAAACCGGAGCGCCGCGATAATCCGCCTTGGGCGCAAAACACCGTCGATGGCGAAGACATTAACCTGTTCGACATCCTGCCGCTTTTCCGCCTGAACGACGGCGACGGTGGTTTCTATCTCGACAAAGCCTGCGTCGTTTCCCGCGACCCGACTGACCCGGACAGTTTTGACAAACAAAATGTCGGCATTTACCGGATGGAAGTGAAGGGCAAACGCAAACTCGGCCTCCAGCCGGTGCCGATGCACGATATCGCGCTGCATCTGCATAAAGCCGAAGAGCGCGGCGAAGATTTACCGATTGTTATCACACTGGGCAACGACCCGATCATTACGCTGATGGGCGCAACGCCGCTGAAATACGACCAGTCTGAATACGAAATGGCCGGTGCGCTGCGTCAGGCGCCGTACCCGATCGCCACCGCGCCACTGACCGGTTTCGACGTTCCGTGGGGTTCAGAAGTGATCCTCGAAGGGGTTATCGAAGGCCGTAAACGTGAAATCGAAGGGCCGTTCGGGGAGTTCACCGGGCACTATTCTGGTGGCCGCAACATGACCGTGGTGCGCATTGATAAAGTGTCGTACCGCACCAAACCGGTATTTGAATCCCTGTATCTCGGGATGCCGTGGACAGAAATCGATTACCTGATGGGCCCGGCGACCTGCGTGCCGCTGTATCAGCAACTCAAAGCTGAATTCCCGGAAGTTCAGGCCGTTAACGCCATGTACACGCACGGGCTGCTGGCGATCATCTCCACCAAGAAACGCTATGGCGGCTTTGCGCGCGCGGTCGGTTTACGCGCCATGACCACGCCGCACGGGCTGGGCTACGTGAAAATGGTGATTATGGTGGATGAGGATGTCGATCCGTTCAACCTGCCGCAGGTGATGTGGGCGCTTTCCGCGAAAGTGAATCCGGCGGGTGACCTGGTTCAGTTGCCGAACATGTCCGTGCTGGAGCTGGATCCGGGTTCGTCTCCTGCGGGGATCACCGACAAACTGATCATCGATGCTACCACGCCGGTCGCGCCGGATAACCGCGGGCATTACAGCCAGCCGGTACGTGATTTGCCAGAAACCAAAGACTGGGTTGTGAAACTGAATTCCCTGCTGGCGGGCCGTCAGGCCTGAGCACTAACTGACTGAGTTAAGGAGTGATTATGATTTGTCCACGTTGTGCCGGTGAGCATATCGAGCTGATGGCGGTATCGCCGGTGAAAGGGGTCTGGACGGTGCATCAGTGCCAGCGTTGTTTATACACCTGGCGGTCAACGGAGCCGTTACGGCGCACCAGCCGGGAGCATTACCCGGAGGCGTTCCGGATGACGCAAGCGGATATTGATAATGCACCGATGGTGCCGTCGGTGCCGCCGCTTTTAGGGGAATAGTATTGGGCCCCGGACGGGGCCTCTTTGGAATCTCCGCGTCTTTTTACAACCCGCGCTATCGCTCGCTGGCTATGTTTCAGGAACAACAGCTATTGCCGCGAAAACTTGCCGCTGCGCGGTACCTTCATTATTCCCCGCATGTTACCGGTATCACATAAATTAAAAATCATAAGAAATTAATCATATCTCATAATTGTGACTCGCTTTTAACCACTTTATAACAAGTCCTCAGGCCACCGGACGGACTGACTTTTTGAGTTTAACCCGATAAAAGACAGGACGAAAAATGACAGCGAAATTATCCGTAAAAGAAAAAATCAGTTACGGTCTGGGGGATATGGCGAGCCATATAGGTCTGGATAACGTGATTATTTTCCTGACGTTTTACTATACCGATGTGGTGGGTTTACCGGCGGTGTTTGTCGGTACTATGTTCCTTGTGGCCCGCGTGGCCGATGCGATTGTTGACCCGGCGATGGGGCTGATCGCTGACCGCACGCAAACGCGTTTCGGCAAGTTCAGACCTTATATTCTCTGGCTGGCGCTCCCGTTTGGCGCGAGTTGTTTACTGGTGTATGCCGTGCCGGAATCCCTCACACTAACCGGCAAGATGGTGTACGCCAGCGTCACGTACTGCGTGATGATGCTGATGTATACCGCCATCAATATCCCTTACTGTTCGATGGGCGCGATCATTACGCCGGATAACAGCCAGCGTATTTCGCTACAGTCTTACCGCTTTTTCCTCGCCACGCTCGGTGGCGCGATGTCGACATTCCTGATGATGCCGCTGGCAGAAATGATGGGCGGCGGCAATAAACTCGACGGGTATTTCGGCGCAATGGCAATCATGGCCTCGATCGCTGTGGTCATGTTTTTACTCTGTTTTCTCAATACAAAGGAACGTATCAGCGCGCCGCCGACGCATGCGAATTTCCTCTCAGATCTGCGCGACCTGGTGCGTAACGACCAGTGGCGCGTAGTGGCCGCGCTGATCTTCTTTAATATCTCCTTCGGCGTCGTTCGTCTCGGCGCGATGATGTATTACGTGACGTATTATCTGGGCAACGCCAGCTACTTTATGTGGCTCCTCGCCGCGCATATTGTTGGAAAAAGCCTCGGCAGCGCGCTGGTCAAACCGCTGACCCGAAGCCGCAGCAAACTGTCGGCTTTCACGCTGTGCGCCGTTTTAACCGGTCTTCTGAGCATGGCGATTTTCTTCGTTCCGGCTTGGATTTCCCTGCTGGTCGGTATGACATTGCTGGTCTCGACCTTCTATCAGGTCACCACCACGCTGATGTGGGTGATGATGTCGGACGTGGTGGATTACGGTGAATACAAACAAGGCAAACGCATGGACGGCACCGTGTTTTCCACGCTGCTGGCGATCCTCAAAATGGGAATGGCGGTCAGCGGGGCAGTCGTCGGCTGGACACTTGGCATGAGCGGTTATATTCCGCACGCTGCGCAGCAAAATACTGCGGTGATGCTGTCCATTATCGCGCTGTTCTCGCTGGTGCCGGGCGTGTTGTCGATGTTCAGCGCGCTGTCGATGCGCTGGTACAAACTCAACGACGCCACCATGAAACACATTAATCAGTCCAAAATCACCCCGGAACACGAGCCTGAACGTCAGGCCACCTTGCATACTCAGGAGTCCGCATGAGCGAATTAATCGCCGAAAAAAACCGTATCCTCTGGCATTTCGATCAGCAAACTCTGGTGATTGAACCCTGGGGTGAAAACAGTCTGCGTATGCGTGCGACCTGTCGTCCTGCGTTCAATGACCACCTCTGGGCACTACTCCCACAGAATGAACAACCTCAGGCTGATATCTCCCGTGGCACCGAAACACTGACCCTGCGCAACGGCAATATCACGGCGACGGTTAACATTAAAGGCCAGCTGGCATTTTATAACCAACGCGGCGAGCTCATTCTGGAAGAGTTCTGGCGTCAGCGTTCGACGGTGGGGATTGGCGCGACGGAAAAAAGTCAGGATAAGTACATCAGTGCGCTGAAAATGGATGCGCGCGAATTCAAAGCGATTCCCGGCGGAAAGCATCAGCTGACGGTCAGGTTTGAGTCGCACCCCGATGAGAAGATTTATGGCATGGGGCAGTACCAGCAAAACTGTCTGGACCTGAAAGGGTGCACGCTGGAACTGGCACAGCGCAATTCACAGGCCAGCGTGCCGTTTATGCTCTCCAGCCTCGGCTATGGTTTGCTGTGGAATAACCCGGCGATTGGCGAGGCGACGTTTGGCAAGAACATCACCCGCTGGGAGGCGCAGGTCACAGAGCAGATGGATTACTGGATCACCGCCGGAGACACGCCTGCGGAAATCATGCATCAATATGGCCGTGCGACCGGCACCGCGCCGCGCATGCCGGAATACGCGACCGGTTTCTGGCAGTGCAAATTGCGCTACCGCACACAGCAAGAAGTGCTGGAAGTCGCGCGCGAATACAAGCGCCGGAAACTGCCGGTTTCGGTCATTGTGATTGATTTCTTCCACTGGCCAAATCAGGGCACATGGTGTTTTGACCCGGTGGACTGGCCGGATCCGAAAGCGATGGTGGCTGAGCTGAAATCACTGGGTATTGAAACGATGGTGTCGGTCTGGCCGACGGTTGACAGCCGCACTGATAACTATAAGGAGATGAAATCAAAAGGTTATCTGGTGAATACCGATCGCGGTGTGTCAGTGAATCTGGACTTCCTCGGCAACTGTACCTTCTTTGATGCGACACATCCCGGCGCCCGACAATTTGTCTGGGATAAGGTGAAGAAAAATTATTTCGATCTGGGGATCCGCACCTTCTGGCTGGATGAAGCAGAACCGGAGTATCGCGCCTATGATTTTGATAACTATCGCTATTATCTCGGGCCGGTGTTGGAAGTTGGCAATATTTATCCGCAGAAATTCGCGCAGGGCTTTTACGACGGTTTACAGCAGGAAGGCGAGCGCGAAATCGTCAATCTGGTGCGCTGCGCCTGGGCAGGAAGCCAGCGTTATGGCGTGCTGGCGTGGTCGGGAGATATTCATTCCTCGTTCCACGCGCTGCGCAATCAGATTGCCGCTGGTCTGAATATGGGGCTGGCGGGCATTCCGTGGTGGACGACGGATATCGGCGGTTTTCAGGGCGGAAACGTGAATGATCCGGCGTTTCAGGAACTGCTGATCCGCTGGTTTCAGTGGGGCGTTTTCTGCCCGATTATGCGTCTGCACGGGTATCGCGAACCGCAAATTCAGCCGCCGGAACCGTGGCGGAATGGCATTGCGCAATGTAACAGCGGTGCGCCCAATGAAGTGTGGAGCTACGGCGAGGCAAATTATGAACTGATGAAAAGCGGCTTGTTCCTGCGTGAAAAATTGCGGCCATACATCAGTTGCGTGATGGATGAAGCGCATGAGAAGGGCGATCCCGCGATGCGCACGCTGTTCTATCAGTACCCGGATCAGGCCGAAAGCTGGCAGGTGGAAGATCAGTATTTGCTGGGTGCTGATATTCTGGTTGCGCCGGTTTTACATGCCGGTCAGCGCGAGCGTGAAGTCTGGCTGCCCGCCGGTGAAAACTGGATAGCCCTGAACGGTGAACGTTATCCGGGCGGACAGAAAATCATGGCCGATGCGCCGCTCAGCGCTATTCCGGTCTTTATTCGTGAAGGTACACAGGTGCAGGCAGAACTGGGTCTATAACCGTACATAACTTTTCGCGCGGTTATTTAAAGAATCGGGCGCGGCATAACCTTCAGCATAAAAAGCCAGAGAGTCAGCGAAGGGCACGGTAATACCACTGCCGGAGGAAGAAGCGTGTTAATGCCTCTTTCCCGGCATTCGTCAGTTATCACAAAATGGTTAACTTTTCGGGAGGATTCGGTAAGACATCCGCCGGTAATCTGATGTCATCGACAGTAACCGCAACGGTGACGATGATGATCAACAGACGTAATTTCCTCTTAGGCAGCACCGCCGTCTCGGCGATTGCCGTGATGGGGCTTTTCCCCGGGGTCTTTACCCGCAAGGCCGACGCGCAGGCAAAAAAAACCGAAACGTTCGAAATCGAACTGACCGATGCGCAGTGGCACCAGCGCCTCAGCGAAGCGCAGTATTACGTATTGCGTGAAGCCGGTACCGAGCGCCCTTATTCCAGTCCGCTCAACAATGAGCACCGCGAAGGGCAGTTTGCCTGTGCGGGTTGTGCCCTGCCTTTATTCTCTTCGGCGACCAAATTCGACAGCCACACCGGCTGGCCGAGTTTCTGGAAACCGCTGCCGGACGCGGCGCTGACCCACCGGGATACAACACTGGGCATGGTTCGCGACGAAGTGCATTGCCGTCGCTGCGGCGGCCATCTTGGCCACGTTTTTGACGACGGCCCGCAGCCTACCGGTCTGCGTTATTGCATGAACGGGCTGGCGATGACGTTCAGTCCAAAAGTTTAATTCCCGCGAGGCTGTTATGAAAACAACTGTGAAAACATCCGAAAAAAGTGTGAAGTCGTTACGCAATATCAGCGTGATCGCCGGTCTGGTGCTGGCGTCTGCCTTTGTCTTTCAGAATACCGCCTGGTCCTGGGGCGGCGCTGAACCGGCGGTGGTGATCCCCGCACCGGCACATGACGAACCGGCGGGCACATCACACAGTGAAACTGCCGTGTTTGCCGGTGGCTGCTTCTGGGGAATTCAGGGGGTGTTCCAGCATGTGAAAGGCGTGACCAGCGCGGTGTCCGGATACGCGGGCGGCGACGCGCAAACCGCCAGCTACGAACAGGTCAGCGGCGGCGATACCGGCCATGCGGAATCGGTCAAAGTGACGTTTGACCCGACGCAAATCACCTACGGCGAACTGCTGCACATTTTCTTCTCCGTGGGGCATAACCCGACCGAACTGAACCGGCAGGGGCCGGACACCGGCAGCCAGTACCGCTCGGCAGTGTTCCCGATGAACGCGGCGCAGGCGGAAGTGGCGAAAGCGTATATTGCGCAACTGAACGCCAGCAAAAGCTACAGCGATCCGCTGGTGACGAAGGTGGAAAGCAATGCGCACTTCTATCCGGCGGAGGCTTATCACCAGAACTTCCTGAATGATAATCCGGACTATCCGTACATTGTGGTGAACGATCTGCCGAAGATTAAAGATTTAGAGAAAGTCTTCCCGGCGGATTACCGGCAGCAGCCGGTGCTGGTTAAACCTTAAGGTCAAGACTTTGGGCTCGCCGCCCAAACGGGCTTTACGCGCCAGCTTAGTGTAAGTTTCGGTTTTTCAATTGCGGTGATCACTCAGCGGCTCGCGCCGAAACCGACCAAAGAGGCCCAGGACGGGGCCTCTTTGGAATCTCCGCGTCTTTTTACAACCCGCGCTATCGCTCGCTGGCTATGTTTCAGGTACCGCAGCTATTGCCGCGAAAACTTGCCGCTGCGCGGTACCTTCATTTCGGTCTTCGAGCCTTTTGGTCTCGAAACACTCATTCAGCAAGCTTTCTGAAAGCGGCTGGAGGCTTCTTCAATTCAAAATCAGCCTGCATCAATCTTCCGAAGTACATCGCCTTTGGCCGCTTTCAAAACGACGTCGAGTGAGTGGTGAGAAACAGCGAGAGTCTTTTTTCGAGCAGGTTCGAACCCGAGGCGAGAGAACCGCGCAGCGGCG
>NZ_JAEMGT010000143.1:0-3858 GCF_017655185.1 Rahnella sp. ChDrAdgB13
GCAAACCCTGACAGCAAAAGCGCGCGAGCTGCGCGGCAACGTCGTTAAAGCGGTGTCCACCAAAGGTTCCCGCACTATGACGCCGGTTTATGACCGTGACGAACAGCGCAAACTCCGCGAACGCATCCAGCAAACGCAGCCAGAGTGGGTTTTGCTCTGGTGGGATATTTCCGTATGCACCGGCTGGCGAACCAGCGACGTATGTAATTTCCGCTATTCGTGCATCAACTGGGAAACCGGACAGGCTACGATCGTTGTCGCCAAACAGACAAAATCAGCAGAGGCGCGGGCAACACGCAAGGGCATTGAGATAGTGCGCCAGCAGCGTAAAGACGCCGCCAGAATGGCCGGTGACCATATCGCCTATATGCAGTGGGACAGCATCAGTTGTGATGAACTGGCATCAACCATGACCGACGACGAACAGGCCATTGTGTTCGAGCTGGTATCTAAAGCCGATGTGAAACACGACACCAAGCAGTTACCGCCGAACATTATCAACCGGCTGCGTGGCCGCATGGCCGTTAACTTTGCCGATGATGATTTGGTATTTTCTCGCAGCCAGATTGAAAGTAACCGTTGTCTCCGTCTGGAAGGTAGCGTTTCTCGCCAGACAATCTGGAAAAAATTACACAGCGTTATGCAGTGGTTCGCCGGATTTATTAACACCAAACTGCGCCTGAGTGCTTACTCAAGCCGAAAGATTGCCGCCTTTAATCTCATGAATGCAGGTGGAGAACAGGGACTGCTGATCGCCGCTGAAATGCTGGGACACAGCAACCCCGCCATTACCCGAACTTATTTGCAGTTGGGCAGCAAGGCCGCCGCTATACAGTCACGTTTAGCAATGGAGGTTTTCCATGCATAACGCTCAAACCACAGTTACCGCCACGCTGCACGTTACCCCTAATTTTACCGGCCGTGTGCTGGTAAGTCTGATTAAGGGCGAGGTTCAATGCGATCGCCGTCTGAGGGACGATGAACATGTTTCTTCTCTTCTCACTTTTCTTGAGCTGGCAGAAACAGCCGGTTTTCAGGTAATCCCACCCGAGCAGACCGGAGAATAAAACCGTGAGTAAAAAATTAACTGGCTTCACTGCCAGCGGCCAAACACAGCCCGAATTCCGCCCGGGCGATATCTGGAAAGATCGCGCCGGTTCAAAAGTCACTATTTCCGGTTTCATGCATGACCGCGTGACCTATATCCGTGAAAGATATGAGTATCCCTGTATTTCGCCAGTGGGGCGCTTTTGTCGTGACTTTATTCCGGCACCGGCTGGCGCTGTTTCTGAATGGTGCAAAACCAATAACGCGCTGGCTAAAACACAGAAATTGAAAGAAATGATCCAAAGAGGCAAAAAATGAAAAACGCGCCGAACGTTAAGCACCTTCCAAAAGATAAATTCACGGAAGCGATTATTTTTGCGGGCGCGGATGCGCTCAGCCATGTTCAGCACTGGACGGAAAAAGCCGGTAATGAAGCCGGTGACAAGATCCCCCCCATTTATCTGGGAGCCCGGCAACTGGCCGAGCTTGATAACCTGCGGATCATCGATAAGGGGCGGCGTTACGTCCGCGTTTACCGTGCAGGGGATATCAGCCCCGCGCACTTGCTGGCGATTGAAACTCGTTTGGCACTGGCAGATGTGAAAGAAGCCCGTCTATTTGACGGAATACATGAACAGAAACCAGCGGAAGATTGGACACCACGCCTTGCTGGACTTAAAGAGGAAGCCGGACGCGGGGAAAGTCTGGTTGATGAAATGCGTAAGGCTGACGGTGATAAATTCCGGCAACCCGTAAAAGGTGATTTGTCCAGAATGGCCGCAAGCGAGCGCGGCAGGCTTTTGGCGCAACGGTACGGTGAGATAACCGTTAATCCGGACAGCCAAGTTGCGTATGCCTACGACGGTTCGACATGGCAGAGGGTGGCAGACAGCGAACTGCAACGTGAAATGGTTGCCATCTTTAATGAGAACGAGGTGAATTACAGCCCCGTAGGGATTAAAAACGCCATTGACGCAATGAAGCTGGAAATTCCAGTTGTAGGTAAACCGCGCCGGGAGCTTATCGGGTTTGAGAACGGTGTTTATGACCTGACCAATAAGGAGTTTTTACCTCACAGTCCGGAGCACTGGTTGATGAACCATAACGGGATTACTTTCACCGACCCTGCATCGGGAGAAAGCCTGAGAGACCATGCCCCTTATTTCAGTAAATGGCTTGTCCATGCAGCCGGGAATGATCTGCAGAAAGAAAACCGCATTAAGGCCGCGCTGTTTATGGTGTTGGCAAATCGCCATGACTGGCAGTTGTTTATTGAGGTAACGGGTGAAGGCGGCAGCGGGAAAAGTGTATTTACGGCTATCGCGTTGATTTTGGCGGGTGAGCATAACACCGCCAGCGGGAGTATGTCCTCTCTGGATTCGGCTCGTGGGCGGGCGCAATTTGTGGGGAAGAACCTGATTATCATGCCTGACCAAACCCGCTATGTCGGTGAGGGGGCTGGGATTAAGGCGATAACAGGCGGCGACCCAGTAGAGATTGACGGCAAATACGAAAAGCAATTTACCACTGTGATTAATGCTGTCGTGATTGCTACCAATAACGAACCGATGGCTTTTACCGAACGCAACGGCGGCATTGCCCGGCGCCGTGTCATTTTTCCGTTCGATATCCCGGTAAAAGAAGCCGACAGGGATCCTGATTTAATGGCAAAAATTCGTTGTGAGATGCCCGTAATTATTCGTTGTCTGTTGTCAGAATTTGCCAACCAGAACCGCGCCAAAACTTGTTTGACTGATCAGCGTGATTCAGCGGAAGCGATGGGGGTTAAACGGCACACTGACCCGCTATACGGCTTCTGTGAGCACATTATCGCGTTAGGGGAGGCTGTAGGCATGTTGATGGGCAACCTGAACATTTCCCCGCGTGCGCCGCGCATCTATCTGTATCACGCCTATCTTGCCTATATGGATGCTCACGGATTCGATAAGCATCTCACGCTTACACGGTTTGGCTCAGACTTTCCCAAGGTCATGAAGGAATACGGCGCAGAGTACAAGAAGGCTAAGACCATGGCGGGAATGCGCTACAACATGGATCTTGCTGAAAGTGCCTATGACTGGCTTCCGGCAGTACCACGAATGCATGAGCACCGAGAGGAATAACCCCACCCCCTAACTAAAGTTTTGGGGGGTAAGTGTTCAACTGTTCATGATTTCAATTAACTTCTAAAAACCCATTGATTTTAAAAGAAATTAACAGATGAACACTTATATCTAAAGTGTTCATCAAGTGTTCATTACTGTTCATTTGAAGTGGGTGAATATGAGAATTATTCTTATCGACATGAACACTATGAACAGTTGATGAATAGTAGTGTTCATGACCTTAGGCCAGAGCTGGCGCGGCTTTCAGCGTGGAATGAACACTATGAACAGTTTAAGGGGGGCAAACTTTTCTTAGGGGGGGTATCAGAACAAACAGCGATACCGGGAACAGAAATCTGGGGCCGGATATTAAAATTACGGTATACACGCCGGATTTACCCAAAGCCACCACGTTAATTTGCTGGTGGTTTTTTTGTGCCAGATAAAAGCCCAAGTCTAAGTTACCGTCCGTTGGAACAGTCAATAAACAAACGTTTTATATTGCAGTAATTGCAACGATGTTGATCGTCGTTGCGATTTATGAAATTATAACAACTGTATAAATATCAGGGGGTGGTTTATGAGTAAACAGCAAGCTTCACAGGCGGTTTTGCTGAGTCGGGGGCAGGTTGAATCCCTGTTACGTATTCAGGAACAGGAGAAAAAACGCTCAGAGTTTGGCATTTGTCCATCCATTCACGAAGTA
>NZ_JAEMGT010000144.1:0-41282 GCF_017655185.1 Rahnella sp. ChDrAdgB13
TATGGGCCAACTCGTACCTTTGATGGAATGGGCATCCAGTCCAAAAGGGTTTAAATATCCACCAGCGCCAGCAACCCTTCATCGGTATGCAAAAACCGGCCAGATCATCCCTGCTCCGATTAAACAAGGCAGCAAATGGGTCGTTGATGAAGATGCGAAGTACGTCGGCGTTATTGCAAAAGCGGAGATCCCTAACCACCTCTCCGCTTCTGTCAAAGCATTACTGGAGAAAACGATAAATGGCAGCCAGACCACGCACCCATAAAGTCAACATCCCCAACCTTTACTGCAAGTTCGACCGTCGAACCAGCAAGGTGTATTGGCAATATCGCCATCCGATAACCGGTAAATTTATTGGTTTTGGTACCGACGGGGATACCGCCAGAGAAGCGGCAATCGCGGCCAACAGCATGATCACCGAACAGCAATCGAAACAGATTAATTTCCTTGTTGATATGACCGTAAAAAATGCCACCAACAAAGATGCTGGGATAAGAGTTTCAGACTGGGTGGATAAATATTTGGCGATCCAGAATGAACGCGTCGAGCATGGCGAAATAAGGAAATCGACCTTTAAAATAAAAAAAACTTGTGTGCTTGTTTTATCTAATAAGCTTCCGAATGTCAGACTTAAAAATGTTGATACCAAGTCTTTAGCAGCAATTATGGATGAATATAAAGCTGAGGGGAAAACACGTACTGCGCAAATGCTGCGGTCACATTGGAGTGATCTTTTCAAAGAAGCTCAGCATTCTGGCGAGGTTGAACCGGGATTTAATCCGGCTATGGCCACGCGCATGCCGAGATCAAAAGTAACCCGTGCACGTCTTAGCATTTTGGAATGGAAACAAGTTTATAAATCCGCCGGTAGTCTCCAGCCTTATTTCCAGAATGCAATGCTTCTGGCATTGATAACCGGTCAGCGGCGCGGCGACATCTGCAATATGAAGTTTTCTGACGTGTGGGATGGGCATTTGCATATAACCCAGCAAAAGACAGGAAGCCGGCTCGCACTCCCATTAACTTTATTTTTGCCAGAGATAAATATGTCTCTCGAAGATGTGATTAAAAGATGCCGGGATCGTGTTCTCAGCAAATATCTTATTCATCACACACGCGGGATAGGTTCTGCGGCGGCTGGTGACAGAATTGAGGAAAAGTCCTTAAGCCGTTCATTCAAAGAGGCGCGGGATCTGGCCGGACTTAAATCCGATAAAGACTCAACGCCCCCTTCATTTCACGAACAGCGGTCTCTGGCAGAACGGTTGTATAGTGCTCACGGGATAGATACGCAAATTTTGCTGGGACATAAGAGCGCTTCCATGACTGAAAAGTATCATGACGATCGCGGCGCGGACTGGATTACTCTGGCGGTATGAGATGCGGCAAAGCTGAATGTGATACTCCCTCTAACAAGGAATTCTTATTCCAGTTTTGGGGGAGTATTTTGGAGTGATTTTGGGGAAAGAATTTACAAGCCTGAAATCAATAGGTTACGGCTTCGAGACATGCTCTTCCAGCTCATCGCGCATCACCTGCAATGCTTCGCGGCTGATTTCAGCCAGCGTGCGGTAAAAACCGCTGGTGGCGTGCGCTTCAACTTTACCGAGGAATTTCCCGCACCACGGGAACAGGTAATCATCGAACAAGGTGATTTGCGCGCCCACTTCATCTTCCTCCGACTGATCTTCCAGCCATGACGCTGCAAGCAGCATCGCGCCGAAGTGATCGGCAGGCGCTTCGCCTAACGGCATTCCGCGCTGTTGCAGGAAAGTACGGATATCCATTTCATTTGCACCATCAACGTAAGCGCTGCGCAAAGGCGAAACTGCACATTCTGAGCCGACAAACAAACGGTTAAACTCAGCTGCCAGCGCCTGAGGATCAGCGCTTTCCTGCAAACGGATCAGCAACGCATCCTGCTCCAGCGGCCAGTGTTCGCGCAATTTTCCGTCCTGAATCAGGCCAAAAAGCGGAACCAGTAACGGATCCTGCGGCTGGCGGTAAAACAGCGTGCCCAGAATACGGCAGACAATTGAAAATTCATTCATAACAATAACCTGATCAGTCGGTGATAAGGGGCAATCCCCCGCAAATTGGCCGCGACAATGTCACAGTTCGCTTAATTCTGCAATTGGTGCGCGCCCGCGTTTCTCCAGAAAATCCAGGAAACGGCGCGGGCTGACGTTCAGAATACGGTCTTCCGGGAAATCAACTTCACGCAAAATACGTTCGCAGTGCTCAAACCCGCCCAGTGAATACGCAATGTGCGAATCCGATCCCAGCGCCAGCCAGCCACCGGCTTCTTTCACCGCCAGCGCAACCGCACGGCAGTTGGGTTCGCTGCCTTTACGCGAGTGGATGAAGGAGGAGTTATTCAGCTCCAGCGCGACGTTATATTTCGCCGCCGCCGCCGCAACGGCTGGAATATCAATCGGGTATTTCGGGTTACCCGGATGCGAAATAATATGCACATCGCCGCCCGCCATCGCAGCAATCATCGCCGCGGTGTGCGTTTCTTTATCCACCGGTTGCATTACCGGCTCATGGAAACCGGCGATGATCACGTCGATTTCATCGAGCATCGGGCCGGTACAATCAATGTCGCCCTGAATGTTTTTGATGTTCGATTCGATACCGCGCAGGATGCCGATTCCGTTCACCAGACGCGGCCAGACCCGCATATTCATGAAATGCCAGTAGTGCGGGGCATCGGCCATATCGGGGCCGTGGTCGGTGATGGCAAACAGCTTAATGCCCTTCTCCGCCGCCTCATCAATATAATCATGTAATGTGCTGTAAGCATGCGTGCTGGCAACAGTATGCATATGCAAATCAACGGGGTACGGCATGTGCTCTCCTTAAGTGATTCAGTGACGACTGCATGGCCGCCACATGAGTAATTTTAGCAGATGAACGTTAATAACCCCGGTCGAGGCAGACACGCCCTGCCGGTTCCCGTCCTGCTTCAATAGCGAGAATATTCGCCGCTATGCTGTCCATCGCTTCTTCCGGCAAAGTATCCGCACCCACGTGCGGCGTGATGCTGACGCGCGGATGCGACCAGAACGGATGCATGCCTGGCAACGGCTCTTCGGCAAAAACGTCGAGCGTGGCGGCAGCAATCTGCCCGTTGTCCAGTGCGCGCAGCAAATCACCTTCCACCAGATGTCCGCCGCGTCCCAGGTTAATCAGATAAGCATTATGCTGCAGATTTGTGAACAGTTGATGATTGAGGATCCCGGCGGTGTGCGGCGTATTCGGCAGCAGGTTAATCAGCACCTTGCAGCCGGTCGTAAATGCCCCCAGCTGATCGTCTCCGTAAAAGCTTTGCACACCGTCCTGAGATTTCCCGCTACGACTCCAGGTGCGCACGGTGAATTGCAGATCCACCAGCGCTTTCGCTACGCTGCTGCCCAGCACGCCGGCGCCAAGAATACCGACAGTAAATTCACCACGTGAATGCGGTGCCAGTGGCCGCCATTGTTTTTGTTGCTGGAACAACTGGTATTCATCCATGCGGCGGAAATACCGCAACACGCTGGCCAGCGCGTATTCCTGCATCTGCAACGACATCCCGGTGTCTTCAAGACGAATCAGAGGCACACCGGCGGGCAATGTGCCCGGCTGGCGTTGTTCCTGCGTGAGAATGGCATCCACGCCTGCGCCGAGGGCAAAAATGCCCTTGAGCATCTTGCGCGGGGCCAGCATGGCGTGCGGTGGCCGCCAGACCAGCGCGTAATCGGCGGGTTCGTGGTCTGCGGCGTTCCATACGCGCATTCTGGCCTGCGGTATGCGTTTTGTTATTCCGTCAATCCAGGGCTTTGCATCAAATGTCGGGTGGTAAAAAATAATGTTCATCGGGGACGCCTCCTGTGAGCTGATAGATTTCCCTGAATATCATCAGGATGCAACCCTGAGGCCGAAAAAAGAAAAAGCCCCGAAAATCGGGGCTTGAAGATTCACTGATAGCGTTGTCGTTCAGGTCAGGCAACGGCAGGCTCGCGGCGGATCATCCGGCGTAAAAGCGGGATCAGAACCAGAAGAACCACACCGGTGATAACAGAACCCCAGCCAAGCACATTGAAGACTTCGCTGTAGCCCGGGTTAGTCAGCACCGGCGTACTGCCTTCGTTTTGCGGCATCAGGCCGGAGATGTAGCTGGCGAGCACCGAAGCCACGCCGGTCACCATCATCCAGCAGCCCATCATCACCCCCTGATAGCGCGCCGGGGCCAGTTTGCCAATCATCGCGTAACCGATAGGAGAAATCAGCAACTCACCAATGCTTTGCAGCAGATAGCTGATGGCAATCCATTTAAACGCCACCAGCCCGTCGCCGCCCGCCAGATGGATCCCCAGCGGCAGAACCAGCATTCCCAGCCCCATGCAGAATAAAGAAGCCGAAAACTGTGCCGGAACATCAATTTTCCAGCCGCGCTGACGCAATTTATTGAACCACAGCGCCATCAGCGGGCCGCCGATAACAATCACAATGGTATTAATATTCTGGATCCACTGCGGTGCCACGCGGATGCCGTAAACGTTCAGATTGATGTTGTTTTCAGAGAACAGCATTAACCCCATCGGGGCCAGCTGATACAGCGTCCAGAACACCAGCGAACCCAGCGCCAGCAGCAGGTACGCTTTCATGCGGCGGCGTTCATCAGCCTGGCGGTGACGGAAAGTGACCAGCGTCATTAACGCGAAAATGATAATGCCCAGTGCAACCACAAAATAACTGCTGAACTCTGCGTGGGTTAGCAACAGTCGAATAACTGGCACGAGGACGATTAAAATGGCGATACCGGCAGCCATACGGCGCAGCAACTGACCGCGGCTGGCTTCTTTAAGCGGCGTGCTGATATCGGCCAGAATCGACCAGCGAGACAGCGTCACAACCACCGCCGCCACGTTGCCCAGCGTGGCAAACAGGAACAGCGCGCGATAGTTTTCGCTCAGCTGGAAATAACCGGCAACCGCGAAACCAATAAAGAAGCCCAGATTCATCCCGGCATAATTCCACAGGAACGCCGATTCGCGGCGGTCATCATCCGGTGCAAAACGCTGCGTCAGCATCATATTCAGGCAAGTCACGTTTAGCCCGCTGCCGGTCAGGAACATCGCCAGCCCCCAGTAAAGGCCGGTTACACCTTCCAGCGCAATCAGCGCACAACCAAAGACCTGCAACACCATGCCCAGCACAAACAGGTTACGGTTACTCAGATAACGACCGCCGAGATAACCGCCAAACATATGCAGGCCATAGTTGAATGCACCGAACACGCCCATAATGGCGTTGGCGTTATCTTCGCTGAAACCGAGTTTTTTTGTGGCATACAGCACCAGAGTGGAATACAGCACCGCGAAGCCGAGCGTCGCGAAAGTCTGAACGAAGAATAATGTGCCCGCGCCGGCAGGTATTGCCGTGCGGTGCTGCGACGCTGTCGCGTTATTTGACTGACTCAAGTAAGAACCCCTGTCCCGTTGTGTGGATTTATTCTGCTTCTGGTTTTAACTAGCCCAGTTTTTATACGAAGCATTTTTTTGGAATCCATTGTTATACCTTCGAGACTGGCTATTTTCACAACATATTTTGCTATTTAGCCGTAACGGGAAGTGTTTGCTGCTTAATCGCACTTTTATGCAGTTAATCTAATTATGTATTCACAAGCATAAGCGGAATTAATGACGTTGCGTGACTTACGACAAACTGGTCATCCTTAATACAGTTTTTGGTCTCTAAATCAGCAAACTGCTCTAAGTTTGTCTAAACAGCACAGAACCTGCAAAAAGAAGGTTGACGCTGAACGCGGTTTTCCCTACATTAGCGCCGGTCAGCAGCACTGCGGTGTAGCCGACGACTGGAGAGGTGTCTGAGTGGCTGAAGGAGCACGCCTGGAAAGTGTGTATATGAGCAATCGTATCGAGGGTTCGAACCCCTCTCTCTCCACCACACAATACGAGAAGGCCCGAATGAAAATTCGGGCCTTTTTGTTTTTGCGTTTTCTGCAAATGGATGTCTGAGGTCAACCTGCTTTGGCAACATCCGAAAAGGTGGGGCGAACTCCACTTTACGGTTAGCCGTTAATTTCGTCGCTTAAGACTGCCGCAATTTCCGTATTTCCCTGCTTAACAGGCAACTCGCACAGCGAATCACGCACCATCCAGGTCCAGGCCAATAACGTGAAAAAAATCACCATGAGCCCGTACAAAATCAGCTTTCGCGCCATCTTAACCTCCGTTGCATTTCTGCATCTATGTGGCTAACCTGACGTTGTCTAGGCGTGGTGGGTAGCCTCGGGTTGATTGAAAAAATTAACCCGGGGCTTTCTTCTTATTACGCCTTGAACAACACTGCTCAAGACCCATAAGCCTCAAGCACCCGCGCGCATTCTGGCAAGTTAACCTCCCCGCCATCTGGTTACTTAATATTCACTTTGTCCTGATTTTCGCCTGCCTGCTCGCCCTGCCGTGAGACGAATATATGTTTATCATCATTGTGCATTAGACATCTAAACGTCCATAACTTAGGATCGAACCACCCGGGATAACAATTTGATGTCGCAAATGAAAATTAAAAACTTACCACTCGATCAGAATATCAACGGCTGGGCGGCGCTGCGTGGCGACACAACACGTCATCCGGCCCTGCATAGCAAGGTAACGGCAGACTGGCTGGTGATCGGCGCAGGATTTGCCGGGCTGGCTTTTGCCCGCCGGATTGCAGAGCTTCGTCCGCATGAGCATGTCGTGGTGCTTGAGGCGCTCGACGTGGCCGATAACGCCTCGGCGCGCAACTCCGGCTTTGTCATTGATTTACCACATACCGTGGGCAGCACATCGGCTGAGCTGGAACACGCCAATGCGTACCGGCGTTTGTTGCAGTACGGTCTGCATCATCTGAAAGAGACCGTCGATAAGCATGATATTGCGTGCGACTGGCTGAATTCGGGGAAATACCATTGCGCCGTGAGCGAACAGTTTGACGGCGAGATTGCGCATTATCAGAAAGAGCTGACCACGCTCGGCGAAAACTTTGAATATCTGGATAACGCCGCCCTGAAACAGCGTCTGGGCACAAGTTTCTACCGCAGTGCGGTGTATACGCCGAACTGCATTCTGGTCAATCCGGCGGCGCTGATCAGCGGTTTAGTGGCGACACTGCCGGAAAATGTCACGGTTTATGCCCATTCCCCGGCTTTGCAGATTGATACACAGGGTACGATCCGCGCCGAAACGCCGCACGGCGAAGTCCGCGCCCGTAAACTGATGCTGGCGATTAACGGTGCCGCCCGCGGTCTGCCGCTGTTCAAAGGTAACGTATTCGCAATGTCGACGTTTGCGACGCTCACCGAGCCGCTGACACCGGAACAGCGCCGACTTATTGGCAATATCTCTGCGTGGGGATCTACACCGGTGAATGCGCTGGCGGGCGCAACGTTGCGTTATACCTCAGACCACCGTTTCCTGATCCGCGAGCACGTCAATTTTGCGCCGGGTCTGGTGACCAGTGCGGTGGAAACCGGCCGCCACGCGCGCCGTCATCAGCAGCTGTTTGCGCGGATTTACCCGCAATTGCAGGATGTGAATATGGCCTACACCTGGTCAGGGCTGATCAGCATTACGCGTAATGGCGCACCGGTGTGGGGGAATTTATCGGAGAATGTCTATTCGTCGGCAGGCTGTAACGGCTCCGGCAGCTCGAAACAAAGCGCGTTTGGCCGTTTGCTGGCAGAACATGCGCTGGGTGAAGATAACCCGCTGCTGGCGGATATGGCAGCGGTCGGACGCGCCAATTATCTGCCGCCGCGCCCGTTCCTGGATGTGGGTGTCAAAAGTTTTATGGCCCGTGAGCGCTGGCGTTCACGCAGTGAGATGTAGCATTTTTGAGCCAATCTGATAAAGCCGGTCGCCCGATGACGACCGGCTTTTTTAATGACGTTTGTCCACGCGCGCCACAATGCGATCGCCCAGCCACTGAATGCCGCAGACGATGACAATCAGCACCACAATCACTTCCACCATCACCACGGTTTCAAAGCGCTGATAGCCGTACCGGATAGCCAGGTCACCCAATCCGCCCGCGCCAATTGCGCCCGCGCCAATTGCGCCCGCCATCGCCGAGGCCCCAATCAGTGCGACCAGTGTGACGACAAATCCGGACAAAATTCCCGGCAATGCTTCGGGGATCAGTACGTCCCAGACAATACGCAGTTTGCTGGCACCCATTGCACGAACGGCATCTATCAGCCCGCGATCCACATCACGCAGCGACACTTCGGCCACACGGGCGAAATACGGCGTGGCGGTAATGGAAAGCGGAACAATCGCCGCCCACGTGCCCAGGGAAGTTCCGACCAGAAAACGTGTCACCGGTATCAGTGCCACCAGCAAAATGATGAACGGCAATGAACGGAAACCGTTGATCACCAGCCCGAGCGAGCGGTTAACCCAGTGATTTTCAGCAATCCCTCCCGGGCTGCTCATCACCAGAATCAATCCGAGCGGCAAACCGGCAATCAGTGAAAACAAACCTGAAACCGCCGTCATCAGCAGCGTTTCCTGGACGGCATTGAATAAAAGATCAAGCATTACCGGAGACATAGCCCGTCAGCTCCACAGTTGCCTGGCGCTGTTGCAGCCAGTGTAAAACGGCCTGCTCAGCGGCTGTATCAGCCACCGGTACCGAGTAGAAAAAACGCACGATAGCGTAATGCTGAATGTGATCCACACCGCCCTGAATGAGCCGGAACTTACCCGGTAATTCCGCCGCCATCCGGGTGATGATCTCCCCCTGACTGCCCTGTCCGGCATACTGCACGCTGTAAATCGCCTGCCCCTGACGATCAGTCGTCAGTTCATCGGCCAGCGCTTCCGGTAACTGAGGCAGAAGGCCCTGCAATAATGTGCGGGTGAGTTGCGACTGCGGATGGGCAAATACCTGCCACACAGGGCCTTCTTCAATAATTTCACCGGCGTTAATCACCGCCACGCGATGGGCGATTTTCTTGATCACTTCCATCTCATGGGTGATCAGCAAAATCGTGATCCCCAATTTCTGATTCAGTGACTGGAGAAGCGCGAGAATTGAGCGGGTCGTTTCAGGATCCAGTGCCGACGTGGCTTCATCACACAGCAACAGCGCCGGGCTGGCCGCCAGCGCGCGGGCAATGCCGACACGCTGTTTTTGGCCGCCGGACAATGCTGCCGGATAACTTTTGGCTTTATCTTCCAGCCCGACCAGCGCCAGCAATTCGGCGACACGCGCCTGACGTCGTGCCTTGTCGAAACCGGCAATTTTCAGCGGCAGTGCGACGTTCTGCTCAACGGTTTTGGCCGACAGCAAATTGAAATGCTGAAACACCATCCCGACGCGGCTGCGCACCGACTGCCACTGTTTTTCACTCAGCCCGGTGATGGCGTGACCTTCGATTTCGATCACACCGTCATCCGGTTGCTCCAGCCCGTTAAGACAGCGGATCAGGGTCGATTTTCCTGCCCCGCTGCGGCCAATAATCCCAAGAATTTCGCCCCGTTTTACCGTTAATGACACGCCGTTCAGGGCCTGAGTTTCCCCAAACCGGCGGCTGACCTGATGCAACCGCACCACATTTTGTGCAGCATCCTTGTCAGCAATCCGGTCAGTCTGTGCCGGAGTGCCCGCCAGAGGGCGGCGGGCATTGTCCTTTTCCGGGGACGTCGCGGTAAACTGCGCCCCGGTCTCAGTGATTATTGTCATGCTTTTACATCCTTACCAGGCCGTCACGCCGGTGCCTTTATAAACCTTATCAAACTCCTGTTTGACGGCATCATTCTGGTAAGAACTGACCAGCGTTTTCACCCACGGCGCGTTAACATTCTCTGTTTTCACCGCAATAAAGTTGTTGTAAGGATTACCTTTTACCGGCTCCTGCGCGATTCGATCGGCAGGCGTCAGACCACTTTTCAGGGCCCAGTCGGTATTCACAATCGCCGCGTCTAAATCAGGGACGGAACGGCCAATAATGCCGGAATCCAGCTCCTTAATGGTCACATGGCGCGGGTTCTCGGTGATGTCAGCGGTAGTCGCAAAAATACCGGCACCGGGTTTAAGCTTAATGACGCCAGACTGCTGGAGCAGGATCAGGCCACGGGCTTCATTTGACGGATCGTTGGGTACACCAATCACCGCGCCTTCTTTCAGTTCATCGGCTGATTTTACTTTTTTGGAATACAAACCGATTGGCCACACGGCGGTATCGCCAACGCGCACGATGTTGTAATGATTCACTTTGATCTGATTATCAAGGAATGGCTGATGCTGGAAGGCATTGGCATCGACTTCGCCATTTTGCAGCGCTTCGTTCGGCTGGTTGTAATCATTGAAAATAACCGGTTTCACGGTCAGCCCTTTCGCAGCCGCCTGCTTCACCACCTCACGCCAGACATCTTCATCCTCCCCGCTGATAATGCCGACTTTTATAGTGGTTTTATCGGCGGCGTGTGCCGCACTCAGCGGCGCCAGCACGGTACCGGAGAGAATGGCCGCAGACATGGCGGCCAGCAAAAATGCACGGTTAATACGGGTCTTAGCTGTGTTTAATGTCTTGCGCATAGGTATCCCCAAAAGTGTGATGAGAGGCCTGCACCGGGCTGTGTTTTAGTGCAGGAATTTGGCGAGTATACCCATCGGCTTATTTCTTTATAATATTGTTTTAATGATACATATTTCGAAAACGAATAACTAAAACGGGATAGTAATTCGATAAAAGAGCTAAGGCCTCATGGCGGATTTATTCGTGTTCTGCAAGGTATCTGGCGGGGGGTTTTCCGACGGCTTTACGGAACATCGTGACAAAACCACTGGCATTTTCATAGCCCAGATCGAGCGCGACGGTCTGCACACTTTCGCCCTGTGAAAGTCGCTGCAGGGAGAGGATCACATGCAACTGACGCCGCCAGCGACCAAAACTCATCCCTATTTCCTGCATCAGCAACCGGCTCATATTGCGCTCGCTCATGCCAATCCGCGTGGCCCATTCACGGAGCCGGATTTTGTCTGAGGGATTGGCCAGCAGCAATGTGGTCAGCCGCTTCAGCCGCGCATCTTTTGGCATCGGAAGATTGAGCCCCTCAGCGGGTGCTGCGGAAATCTCATCGATCAAGGTGGCAATGAGTCGCCCTTCCCGCCCTTCTTCAGCATACAGCTCAGGAAATTGTGTCGCCTTCTGCATCAGCTCACGCAGCAAAGGTGAAACCGCTATCGTGCAACAGCTTTGCGGTAAATTCGCCGCCGTTCCCGGTTCGATAAACAGGCAGTAGCATTCGGTTTCCTCCGTCCCCCTTGCCACATGCGGCAGATTACCCGGGATCCACACCGCGCATTGCGGCGGCACAATCCATACGCCCTGTTCAATTTCACAATTCAGGATGCCGCGAAGGGTATAGAACAGTTGCGCACGGCGGTGACTGTGGCGGGCATATTCCCAGTTTTGTGAGGCAACCGTGGCATTGAGCAATACAACCGGGCGCGGCACGTTATCCACGTCAAAGGTGACGGAAGGCTGGTTGCGGGATGTGGCGCTCAGTGAAACCGACATCATAAAAGTGTCTCCTCAACAGGAACCGGATCTGGCCGGAATGAACAATAGTCTGGCGATTCTGTGCAATGACTGTGCGCAAGCGGGTCGGGTAAGGTAAGCACCTCTGCGGGAAGCGCCCCCCCGCGTTGCCACTTTATATTCCAGGAGCAACACCATGTTTATTAATGCCGACCAGTTTCCCGTCGTCCGCTTGCAGTTTAAAGCCACCCCGGTTGATGGCAGCAACTCCTCTCCTTTTGCCCACTTTGATGCCCTGCTGGAACGCAATCAGCCCTTCGTTTTCATCAATGATGAAGGTCTTGGCAATGAGCGCCATGAGCAATCGAAAGAAGAAATGCAGGCTATCGTGCAATGGCGAAAAGTGAACCGCGTGGCGCTGCGCACCCTTGTTAAAGCCAGTATTTACATCGAACCGGACACCGCCAACCGGATTGCGGCAGAAGATTTCGCCCTGACCTATGAAAAATTCTGGGGCTACCGGATGCTGATGGTGGCTGACGAACAGGAAGCGCTCGTCCTGGCACATAAAATTTTGACCGATAATAATTGATAGTGATTCTCATTATCACAATAACAGTGACACCTAACCGCTGTCCAGTGTGAAATCCCCTCTGCAAAAGCCTATAAAAAAACCCGCCGGAGCGGGTTTTCATTTCAGCCGTAATGCCTCACACGCGCTTATCAGGATTGCGGCTCTTCAACCGGCTGAACTTCCAGTGATACCATGCCGATGCCCAGTTTACGTGGCTGGAAACCGCCACTGGTGCCTTCGGTGGGTTCGGTCGGCGCCGGTGGCGTGATAACAATACTCTGCGCCGCTTCCGGGTTGGTGAACTGCACTTTCACAATACCGTCCTGATCGCCGAAGGTGACAAATTGCTCCTGATCGCCCACGCGGACAGAGACCGGCTTATCGATGTTATTGCCGTAAGCACGCGCGCGGATCACCACATCAAACGTAGTGGGCAACGGTTTGACGTAATCGATTTTCACCGATGGCGCCAGATTCGCATCCGACCAGCGTCCCCAGTTTTCCACCGTGGAAACCCCGGTAATCGCTTTCACCTGCTCCGGTAAACCCGGCACCATAAAAGCGATGGCCGGAGACTGATACTTCGTTGCTTCATCGTCAATATTGAGCGCCTGAAGCGTTTGCTGGTAAATCGCATTACTGCCTGAGGTGTCTTTGGCGAAATCAACTTTACCTTTGAAGGTGTCGCCGGTTGCCTGCACGATAGAAGGTTTCGCACCCAGGTTACCGGAAGCCACGCAAAGACCGGTATTGAGCGAAAGCTCCGGTGCCCAGACGCGCCCCATTTCGTAGCATTTATCCACCCAGACAAAGTTGTCACTGGTTGCCAGTCCGGCCAGCTGTTTTTTCAGCGGCGTGGAGAGATAGACGTCGAACATAGGCTCGATTTTTTCGCCAGTCACTTTCAGGATGAACGGCGTTTTGATGGTCATACCGGAGAACGTGAAACTGTTGTCCTTGTTGTTGACCGTGTAATTTTTAATGCTGTTCGGGAAGCCCCACTGTTTGATAACCGCAGGTTTCCAGGCATTCACCTTGTCATCAATATTGAGGAACTGCGCGGTCATGGAAGTCGCGGAAAAACCGCTACGCCCCAGGCCGATGTAGTTGTCGCCTCCCATGATATCAAGCACCGTGGCACCGTTATCAAGAGTACTGCGTTTCGCGGCATTCAGATCGCCAACCGGTTTACGGCCATCGAGCACAAAGAACAAGTCCTTGCGGTTTTGCTTGGTCAGAATGTTATACGCGGTGTTGTTCATCGCCAGATGGTCGGAAGACACCACAATGATGGTGTTATCGAAATAACCTGACGCTTTAATCTTGTCGATAAATGCCGAAATCAGCTCCTGACTGCACGATACCGCGCTCAGTGACTGATTGGATTTCCCGTTCACTTTATAGTCTTTGCGGGTACAACCACGGGAAATAAAGCCGTCCGGGTGATGCGTATCGACCGTCAGCGTGAACAGCGAGAAAGGCTTGCCCTCTTTGCTCAGCGTGATGAATTTTTTATAAACCTCGTCAAGCAGCGTGTCGTCATACCAGCCCCAGTCATTTTTATACGCCGGGTCAGCCACGGTCGGACGCAGTTCGTTGTAGCCATACAGATGATCGAAACCGTGAGATTTCAGGAAAGTGCCTTTACCGGCAAATGCCAGTTCCGCACCCTGATAGAAATAGTTGGTATAACCCGCACCTTTCAGCACGTCGCCGAGACAGACGTTTTCCGGATAGAACGTGGCTAATGCACTGGACGCATTGCCATCAAACGGGGCAAACAGCGGGATACCACACTGTGAAGCCACCATGCCGGCGATGGTATATCCGGTGCCGGGAACCTGCTTGGTATTGGTAAAATCAATACTTTGCGCTTTATGGCGGCTTAATTCGGTGGTCAGCCCGGGGAACACTTTGTCATCAAAATAAGTGCGTTCCAGACTTTCACCATAGATGTAAACCAGATTCGGCTTTTTCGCGCCTTTCACCACTTTCTCCGGCACTTTGTAATACGTGTCGAAGTCCGCGCCATTGCCGCTGATCTGCGTTTTTACCAGACGGGAAATATTCTGGAAAGCCTGTGTGGATCCGACCGAGAACACCGCCAGCACCACGGCCAGTACGCTGTAGACCGCGCTGCTGTTTTTAGCACGACGCTGTTTCAGACACCACGCCAGCAGGGCAAAAACGGCAATCAGACCAGCGAGTAAACCGATGAATGGCAGGATATATTTGTTCAGCCCGGCGCCTTTCAGGCTGCTGGTGACGGTGTAAAGCACGGCGTCAGTAATGCCTTCGCCAGTAAAATAATTACTGCCGATCAAAATGACGTTGAGGATGACGTAAAGCCCGAGGAAAAACAGAACGAGCGAAAACCAGATACGGCTGGCCGACGCGCGGGTGACGTAGAAAAAGATAGAGGAAAGAAATAAAACAAAAGAAATTATCTCAGAAGCCATTTCAGCACCCTGTCTGATTAAACAATAAACGCTACGACCCATTTCTGCTGTTTTACGAGCAGCGCCGACGGTTCAACTCATCGAATGAATGGCCCGTTCGCCATTCACTTCATCCTTGATCCTTGAGACAGGAAAATTCATGCCAAAAACGGACAGCGTTATATAGCCCGTTGCCCCCTGAGGGTCAACGCTTTAACACTGCGTCAGGTCATTGATTCATCCTAAAAAACTCATCTTTAACAAATTTTTGATGGGTAACTCTGCATGATAACTCAGAAATTTAACTTTCCAGTCACCAATTTGTAAGAATTGCATGATAGCCAAACAGTATGAGCGAAATGTGGAGGGAGATGCAAAATTGAGAAAGAAATTTGTGGGAAAGCCCGCAATACGCGGCATTACGGGCATAAAGAAGGAAAATCAGATTCCGCCTAAGTAGGCTTTACGCACCTCCTGATTATGCAACAATGCTTCCCCGCTTCCGCTCAGACGTATCTGCCCGTTGACCATCACATAGCCCCGGTCGGAAAGCTTCAGGGCGTGATGCGCATTTTGCTCAACCAGAAAAATCGTCATGCCGTTGCGCGCCAGTTCACGCAGCGTCTGGAAAATCTGTTTAACGATAATCGGTGCCAGCCCGAGGCTGGGTTCATCGAGCAATAACAGTTTCGGACGGCTCATCAGCGCACGCGCTATCGCCAGCATCTGCTGCTCACCGCCGGACATGGTCATCGCGCGCTGTTTCCGTCGCTCTTTCAGGCGGGGAAATAAATCGAACATGGTTTGCAAATCTACCGCTGCATATTTATTTCCCACCGGGATGGTGCCCATCAGCAGGTTCTCCTCGACGGTCATATCGGGGAAAACGCGCCGCCCTTCCGGCGATTGCGCAATCCCGGCCGACGCCACAAAGTGCGTGGATTTACGGCTGATATCTTCTCCGCGAAACAGTATCTGCCCGCTCTGCACGCGCGGCTGCCCGAAAATTGACATCAGCAGCGTCGATTTCCCTGCGCCGTTCGCCCCGATCAGCGCCACGGTTTCACCCTCGTTAACCTGCAACGATACTTTTTGCAGCGCCTGAATCGCGCCATAAAAAACATCGACCTCACGAAACTCCAGCATCGCATTGCTCACAGGCTGACCTCATCTTCACTGGCGCCCAGGTAAGCGGCGATCACTTTTTCATCATTTTGAATGGCTTGCGGCAAACCTTCGGCAATCACATCGCCGTGGTCGAGCACGATGATGTGGTCGGAAATTTCCATCACCATGCCCATATCGTGTTCAATCAGCAGGACGGTGATGTCGTGGTGATCGCGCAGAAAACGGATGATTTTACTCAGCGTGCGCGTTTCCACCGGATTCAGCCCTGCCGCCGGTTCATCGAGGCAAATCATCTCCGGCGCGGTACACATCGCCCGCGCGATTTCCAGACGCCGTTGCTGACCGTATGACATTTCGCCCGCCAGCCGGTTGGCGCAATCGACCAGTTCCACCACTTCCAGCCAGTAAAATGCCCGGTCGAGTGCCTGATTTTCCGCACGGCGATAAGCGGGCGTATTGAGCACACCGGCGATCAGATTACGGTTGGTTTGCATATGCTGCGCGACCAGCAGGTTTTCGATCACCGACATTTCGCGAAACAGCCGGATATTCTGGAAAGTACGCGCCAGTCCTGCACGGTTCACCAGATGCGTGCCGCCAAACATTTTGTAGAAAATCCGCTTACCCAGTTGCGCGGGTTTTATCCAGTCATCTGGCTGGAATTTCTGTCCAAGCACCTGAATCACATTGGTGGTGCGACGGCGGGTATTGAGGAAAACATTGCCACCAGAAGCTTTGTAGAATCCGGTCAGACAGTTAAATACCGTGGTTTTCCCCGCGCCATTCGGGCCTATCAGCGCGGTAATTGAGCCGCGTTTAACCGCCAGATTCACATCGTTTAACGCTCTGATGCCGCCGAAATGCATGCGTAAATGCTCGACGCTCAGAATATTGTTATCTGCTAACGCTTCACTCATGGCGCGACTCCTTTACGCACGGTAAACCCGCTGCGGCTGATACGGATTAACCCGCGCGGACGCCAGATCATCATCACCACCATCAGCACACCGAACAGCAGCACGCGATATTCGGCAAAACTGCGCAGCAGCTCCGGCGCAACGGTGAGCACAAACGCCGCCAGCACCACGCCGAGGGTCGAGCCCATTCCGCCCAGCACCACAATGGCGAGGATCAGCGCAGATTCGAAGAAGGTAAAAGAGGTCGGGTTGACGAATCCCTGATACGTGGCGAAGAACACGCCCGCGATCCCGGCGGTTGAAGCGCCGAGCGTAAACGCCGAAAGTTTTACCAGCACATGGTTCAGCCCCATGGCACGACAGGCGATTTCGTCTTCACGCAGCGCTTCCCACGCACGGCCAATTGGCATGCGGGTCAGACGATGTTTGATATACAGCACCAGCAACACCACCAGAACCAGTACTGCATAGATGAAAATAAACTTCATGTTCGGGTTGTAAGTCAGATGGAAAAACTCGTGGAACGGCACGCCGCCCTCTTTCGCCCGCCGGCCAAATTCCAGACCGAAAAACGTCGGTGGCGGCGCGGAGACACCGTTCGGGCCACCGGTAAACGACAGCCAGTTAGTCAGCACCAGGCGGATAATTTCGCCGAAACCGAGTGTTACAATCGCCAGATAATCGCCGTGCATACGCAGCACCGGAAAGCCCAGTAACGCGCCCGCCAGCGCGGCCATCAAGGCAGCCAGCGGCAGCATCGACCAGAATCCGAGGCCGAGATACTGATATCCCAGCGCCAGCCCGTAAGCGCCGATGGCATAAAAAGCGACATATCCCAGATCCAAAAGCCCGGCCAGCCCGACCACAATATTCAGCCCGAGACCCAGCAGCACGTAAATCAGCCCTAAAATTGCCACGGTCAGAATGTATTTCGTGGCCACGAACGGGAAGAAGACTGCCAGCACCATCAGCAGAGGCAATATCCAGCGCAGATTGCTTTTGTAATCAGGCGGACGAACGTACACACCGGCGCTGTCGGATTCGAAGCGCGCGCGCATTCTCTGCCCGCTCGCGGTTTCCAGGAACGCACTGAGTAAAAAGCGCCCGAGCATGACGGCGGCAATAATCCAGACAAGCCGCTGGGAATGGAAGGTAAAGCTATAGCCGTCCAGCACCACACCCACGACGGGCCCGAAAATAATCAGCGCCACCAGCCCGGCGAAAATGGCATCCAGCAGGCAGCGTTTAAGCGAAAATCCGCTGCTCACAGCAGTTTGTGTCGTCATTTTATTTCCCTCACACTTTCGTCACGACCGGACGGCCCAGCAGACCCTGAGGGCGGAAAATGAGGATCACCACCAGCAATCCAAACGAAAAGACATCTTTGTAATCCGAGTTCACCATGCCTGAGAACTGCGCTTCGGCGATCCCCAGAATCAGGCCGCCCAGCATCGCCCCCGGCAACGAACCAATGCCGCCTAATACCGCCGCCGTGAACGCTTTAATACCAATGATAAATCCGGCGTAAAAATCGAAAGTGCCGTAATTCATGGTAACCAGCACACCCGCCAGCCCGGCCATCGCGGCCCCAATCATAAAAACCAGCGAGATAATACGGTCAGTGTTGATGCCGAGAATTGAAGCCATTTTTCTGTCCTGCTGCACCGCACGACACATGCGACCGAGCTTGGTATTACTGATAATCCACGACAGCACCAGCATTCCGAGAAGCGAGGCCACCAGAATGAACAGCTTGGTGTAGGTCATCTGGACAAAGCTTTCGCCGATATGAAAACGGATGGCACCGTCCAGCATGGTCGGGATCCCCTGCTGTCGCGGCCCCTGACTGATTTGTGCGTAGTTCTGCAAAATCAGTGACATACCGATGGCCGAAATCAGCGGCGCAAGGCGTGTGGAGTTTCGCAGCGGTTTATACGCAATGCGCTCAATCGCCCAGCCATAGACGCCGGTGACCACGATGGTGAACACCAGCGTGCCGAGGATCAGCAGCGGAAAGGAGTGCAACCCGAAGAAGGAAAGCAACGCCAGCGCGATGGCGCAGAGGTAGGCGGAAATCATATACACTTCGCCGTGAGCAAAGTTGATCATGCCGATAATGCCGTAAACCATGGTGTAGCCGATGGCGATGAGACCGTAAACCGCACCGAGCGTGATGCCATTAAACAGTTGTTGCAGGAAGAAAGAATCCATAAATACGCTGTCTCTTTTTGTGACCGCGCCTGGCTAAGGCGCGGTCTGACACGGGTTCAAAATGGCAAATCAAACAGCTTTATTCTTTCACTTCCTGATATTTGCCTTTGTCATCCCATTTATATACGACGTAATCAGAGACTTTCAGGTCGCCTTTACTGTCCCAGGATTTTTTACCCATGACGGTATCGACGCTGTTGGCTTTCAGCCAGGCACTGGCTTTGGCGGAATCGCTGCCGCCTGTGGCTTTGAATGCGGCAGCAATGGCCTGAACGGACGCGTAGGAATAGAGGGTATAACCTTCCGGTTCAAATTTTCCGGCGCGGAATTTATCGATAACGGCTTTGCCGTCTGGGATCAGACGCGGGTCTTTACCGAAGGTCATCAGAATACCGTTGGTGTATTGCGGGCCGCCGGCTGCGGTCACCATTTCTTCGTTAACGATACAGTCGCCGGAGAAGAAGGTCGCCTGAACGCCCTGCTCACGCATCTGGCGGACTAACGGACCGGCTTCCGGATGGCAGCCGCCGAAGAACACCACATCTGGTTTCTGCGCACTGATTTTTGTCACCAGCGCGTTGAAGTCTTTTTCTCCGCGCGACAGGCCTTCATACATCACCTCTTTCACGCCACGTTTGTTGAGCGCCGCTTTGGTGGCGTCCGCCAGACCCTGACCGTAGGTATCTTTATCGTGGATGATGACCACTTTTTTGGCTTTCAGTTTATCGATGATGTAATCGCTCGCCACTAATCCTTGCTGGTCGTCACGGCCACACATGCGGAACATGTCACTCATGCCGCGTTCGGTGATTTGCGGGTTGGTGGAGCCCGGCGTGATGGCGATAATTCCGGCGTCGTTATACACCTCGGAGGCAGGCATGGTGGAGGAAGAACAGAAATGTCCGACCACGGCCTGCACTTTATCCTGATCGACTAAACGGTTAGCCACCGCCACCGCCTGTTTCGGTTCGCAGGCGTCATCGCCCTGGACCAGTTTAATTTTCTCGCCATTAATCCCGCCTGCGGCATTAATGTCTTCGGCAGCCTGCGTGGCCCCGTGCCAGTACTGATCACCGTAAGTCGCATTCGGCCCGGTAAACGGACCCGCAACGCCAATCAAAATATCCGCACGCGCGGAGAAAGCGGTAACCAGACAACCGGCCAGCAACAAAGAGAGCGGACTTTTCATAAATTTCATCGACATCGTCATGATCCTTAGCACTGTGTTTGAGTAGAAACCTGAACTAAAAAGAAAATTCTGAAGCTTGATTTTGAAATTCACGGCTGACGCCAAAAGACGAAAGGTTTCCCGAGGTTTAATCAAAGGTAAGAAACATAAGCAAAATATCTGCCAGTGTTTCCAATGCCCTGAGAATGTGTCGGGTTCTGTGAGTATAGATAGCGCTCAGCCCGCGTTACGGGCAACTGACAGAAACGACGACGGGATCACACCGCACTGGGCTGGTGCTAAAAAGCGAAGAAAATGAGGATAGCGAAACGGCGTGCACCAAAATGAGCCGTGATAAATCAGTCACTCCGTTCACACAATTACGCCTGGTGACATTTTTATCCTTTGCTTCTTGCGGCAGGTTGTTTTGTAATGCGGGCAGATGATTGCAACGGGAAACTACTGAACAATGAAGAAATTATC
Organism: Rahnella sp. ChDrAdgB13; assembly: GCF_017655185.1. Classification (NCBI taxonomy): domain Bacteria; kingdom Pseudomonadati; phylum Pseudomonadota; class Gammaproteobacteria; order Enterobacterales; family Yersiniaceae; genus Rahnella; species Rahnella sp. ChDrAdgB13. The sequence continues at coordinate 20,462 of NZ_JAEMGT010000144.1, forward strand.
CTGCCTGATGGCTGTGGTTCTGGCGCTGACATTGACGGGTTGCGCCGGCGATTACGTGATCAATACCAAAGCCGGCGATCAGCTTTTCGCCCATGGCGAACCGGATCGCGACCGCGATACCGGTATGACCAGCTATACCGACATGAACGGCGATTATCATCTGATGAACACCAATGATATCGCGGGGATTGTGAAGAAGTAGGGTTAAACCAGCAACGCCTGCGCGCAGGACTCATCGGTGACAAGCCCGTTGATCCAGCGACCTTCGAGGGCGGCGCGGATAGCAATCTGCTTATCTGCGCCACCGGCCAGCGCGATCACCGGTTGATCATCATGCGGATGCGGTCCGACGCTGGTGAGGCGCGAATTCAGCACACTGTCGATGCGCTGTCCGTCCTGTCCCATAAAGTGCCCGAGCACTTCTCCCACGGCCCCGCTTTTCGCGAGTTTTTCCACTTCTTCCAGACTGATAAATCCGTCCTTGTGCAGCGGGCACCCCGGTTCAATGGTGCCGATACCGATAAACGTCACGTTGGCCTGACTGGCCTTTTCACTGACCGTGCGGTAGATACGATGATTGCACCACATCGCGCGATCGTCTTCGCCGTCGGCAAACAGGGGTGCAGGCAGGATGAAATAGCGCCCCTGTGTTTTTTGCGCCATCAGCAGCGGCACGTCGTAACGGGTACAGGAGCCGTCCGACGCAATCGCGCCAATCAGCGAAACGCTGCTGTGCTGCGGTCTTTCTATATCCGCCAGTTCGTCGATGGCCGCTTTCAGCGTTCTCCCGGAACCCACGCCGATAATCATCGGTTCATCGCTGCGGATAAACTGCGTCATCACTTGCGCTCCCGCCACCGCAATGGCGTGGCTGATGCCCGACGGCGTCATACCCTGCCCCGGCACCACCTGGCAAATATCCAGCCCGAAACGCTTTTGTAATTGCGCCGCCAGTTCCATACAGCGCCCCACCGAATGGGAAATGTGAACGCTGACCAGCCCGTTATCGATCGCGCTGGCTACCAGCCGCTGGGCGACCTGCCGCGAAACGCCTAAGGCTTCGGCGATTTCATGTTGGGTTTGCCCGGCGACGTAATACATCCACGCCGCCCGGGCAGCCAGATCCATTTTCTTGTCGTTCTTACTCATGCGCGCATTCCAGCCGGTGTTTTCAGTGGCGAGATTTTATCGTTTTTCGCCTCTTCCTGTGATCGCTAAATACATCGCTCCACGAAATGTGTGAGCTAAAGCCCATTTAACGGGCAAATATTCCATTAGATTAACCGCAATCGAGCAAAAGCCCACTAAAAGGGCTTAAGCTCACATCAAATCAATAATCACTTTGTGGAGAATCTGATGAAAAATGCTCACCAACCGCAATCGTCTGTCTGGCTGCATATCGGCAGCGGCTCTTTCCACCGGGCCCATCAGGCATGGTATCTGCACCGCTTACTGGCGAAGGGAGATAACAGCTGGTCAATCGCACTGGGTAACATTCGCGAAGATGGCGTTCCGCTGCTGAACGCGTTGCAGGCGCAGGGCGGTAAATACGTGCTGGAAACTGTCACTCCGCAGGGTGAGCGTGAATATGAAACCATCACTTCCATTCAGAAAATCATTGCGTGGGATAACGAACTGGCCGCGCTGGTGGCTCAGGGGACAGATCCGCACATCAGAGTGATTTCCTTTACCGTGACCGAAGGCGGTTATTACCTTGATAACCAGTTCAATCTCGACCAGCAAAATGCTGATATTCAGGCTGATTTGCAGGGCGGATGCCGCACGATTTATGGTGCCATCGGCCATATTCTGGCGCGTCGGATTGCGCTTAAGGGTGGCGATATCACCCTGCTGAACTGCGATAATCTTCGCCATAACGGCGAACGTTTCCGTCACGGTCTGCTGCAATTTCTGGCCCTGCGCCAGCAACACGACATCAGCGACTGGGTAAAAAATCACACCCGCAGCCCGAACACGATGGTGGATCGCATTACCCCGCGTCCGTCACCGGACGTCGCCGTGCGTGTGGCTCAGGCAACCGGATTTGAAGACCGGGTGCCGGTTATGGGCGAGGCTTTCATTCAGTGGGTAATCGAGGATGATTTCATCGCGGGTCGCCCGCACCTGGAAGAGGCTGGCGTAGAAATGGTGGAGTCCGTTCTGCCGTATGAAGAAGCAAAAATCCGCATTCTCAATGCCAGCCACAGCTGCATCGCCTGGGCGGGGACGCTGACCGGTCAGCGCTTTATCGATGAAAGCACGCGTACTCCCTCCATTTGCCAGATGGCGTATGACTACGTCACGGAAGACGTGATCCCATCCCTGACGCCAAGTCCGTTAGATCTGGCGCGCTACCGCGATGTCGTGCTCGAGCGTTTCAGTAATCCACACATTCAGGACACAAATCAGCGTGTTGCCGCCGATGGTTTCTCTAAAATTCCGGGATTCATAACCCCGACCTTGCAGGAATGTTATCAGCGCGGTCAGACGCCACGGGCCACTGCCATGCTGCCTGCGCTGTTCTTCGTTTTCATGCAGCAATGGCATCTCGGTCTTCTGCCTTACGAATATCAGGACGGTATTCTCGACGCTCCGGCGGTACATGCCCTGTTCAGCAGCGCTGATCCGGTGGCGCAATTTGCCGCCGATGAAAAGCTGTTTGCCGGACTGGCGGGCGATAAGGCCTTTACCGAACTGATGCGCCAGTCCGTTGAGCGCGTCCGTCACTGGCTGAATGACGCAAAACGCGTCTGAGGAGCACTCTATGTATCTCGGACTGGATTTAGGGACGTCGGAAATCAAAGCGGTCGTAATTGACGATCAGGGCCGGTTACTGGCCAGTGCCGGTGAGCCGCTCGAAGTCAGCCGCCCGCATCCGCATCATGCAGAACAGGATCCGCAAGAGTGGTGGCAGGCCACGCAGCGGGTGATTTCGAGCCTGCGCAGTAAGTTGCCGCAACGATGGTCAGAGGTCTGCGCCATCGGTTTATCCGGACAAATGCACGGCGCGGTTCTTCTCAGCCGCGAAGGCCGGGTACTGCGTCCTGCCATTTTATGGAATGACACCCGCAGCGCAGCGGAATGCGCACAACTCACGCAAAGCGCACCGCAGCTTCATCAGGTTGCAGGAAATCTGGCTATGCCTGGTTTTACTGCCCCGAAACTCTTGTGGGTGGCGCGACATGAACCGGAGATTTTTGAACAAACGGCGACCGTCCTGCTGCCTAAAGATTATCTGCGCTGGATGATGAGCGGCGAGAAAGTCTCTGATATGTCAGACGCGGCGGGCACCCTGTGGCTCGACGTGGCGAAACGTGACTGGTCGGATAATCTGCTCGCCGCCTGCGGCCTGACGCGTGATCACATGCCGCGTCTGGCGGAAGGCAGCGATGTCAGCGCCACGTTGAAAAATGACATTGCCCGCGCCTGGGGCCTGCGCGACGACGTGGTGATCGCCGGAGGCGGCGGGGATAATGCTGCCAGCGCCGTCGGTATCGGCGCGGTCGATCCCGGCGATGCTTTTATTTCTCTCGGCACGTCCGGCGTACTTTTTGCGGTTAATGACCGCTTCCGTCCTAACCCGCAATCGGCAGTGCATGCATTCTGCCACGCCCTGCCGGACCGCTGGCACCAGATGAGCGTGATGCTCACCGCGGCCAGTGCGCTGCGCTGGTATTGCAATCTGGTGGGCAGTAACGAAACCACGCTGCTGGCAGAAATCACCCAGCTTAATCCGTCGCAACAGCGTCAGGCGCCGCTGTTCCTGCCTTATCTTTCCGGCGAACGCACGCCGCATAACGATCCTTATGCCACCGGGGCATTTCATGGCATGACGCACACCACGGACCGCGCCGCTTTGGGTTATGCCGTGCTGGAAGGCGTGGCATTCGGCATGGCTGACGGACGCGATGTGATGCAGCAGGCCGGAACGCAATTACAGCAATGCTCGCTGGTGGGCGGTGGCGCGCGCAGTGACCGCTGGGCGCAGCTGATGAGTGACGCACTGAATCTGCCGGTCGTCACCCACAGCGGCGGCGAGGCCGGTGGCGCACTGGGCGCCGCACGGCTGGGCTGGCTGGCAGCGGGCGGAGACTTTCGGGACGTGTGCCGCAAACCGCCGGTGGCGCAGCACTTTTACCCTGATGCCCAAACCCGCGACATGCTCGCTGAGCGCCTGAAAACCTGGCGTCAGCTCTATCAGCAGCAGGTCGACCTGCGTAACGCCTGAACGATGTAATAACCACCGGGGGCGCCTGAGCGCCCCGTCTCTGACCCTGACAACATAACCAGCTGCGAAATCTTTCGCAGAGGAGTCTGACATGCACGATCTACACAAACCGCGCACCCACTGGTTCGGTCTGCCGATGAATCTTTTCTGGGGCTATATCGCCATTGCGCTTTTCATGAGCGGCGACGGCTTCGAAATGGCGTTCCTCTCCAAACATATTATTGATATGGGTTTCACCGCCTCTGAATCTGCCGTGGTCTTTACGGTTTACGGTCTGGCGGCGGCGCTGGCGGCGTGGAGTTCCGGCGTGGTGGCGGAAATCATTACGCCGCAAAAAGCGATGCGCATCGGCTTTATACTCTGGGTGGTGATGCATGTGCTGTTTATGCTGTTTGGTCTGGGGATGAAAAATTATCCGCTGATGCTGCTGTTTTATGGTATCCGCGGGCTGGCCTATCCGCTGTTTATTTACTCCTTTGTAATGCTGGTTGTGCAGACCGTGCCGAAACAAAATCTCTCCTCGGCGATGGGCTGGTTCTGGGCGATGTACTCCATTGGCATCGGATGTATCGGCAGTTATCTGCCCAGTTTCACCATTCCCTTTATGGGCGAAACCGGCACGTTATGGTTTGCGATTGCGTGGGTGGTTGCTGGCGGACTCATGGCGATGATCCTGCTACGCAATGTTGGGAAACCCGGCAGTAAAGCCAGTCTGACACCGAAAGAAAAGCTCGGCGAACTGAGCCGCGCGGTGACGATTTTATTCACCAACCGCAATATTTTTATGTCATGCCTGATCCGCATTATTAATACGATCTCCCTGTTCGGTTTTGCGGTGATCATGCCGATGCTGTTTGTCGGACGGCTGGGTTTTACCATGTCGGAATGGCTGCAAATCTGGGCGGTATTCTTCTTCGTGACGATTTTTACCAACGTGATGTGGGGCGTGTTAGGGGAGAAAATTGGCTGGCTGCGGCAGGTGCGCTGGTTCGGTTGTATCGGCTGCGCGATATCCAGCCTGGCATTCTATTATCTGCCGGTCTGGGCAGGACATAACTTCTGGGTGGCGCTGATCCCCGCCGTCATGCTGGGTATCACCGTTGCGGCTTTCGTGCCGATGACCGCCGTCTTCCCGGTTCTGGAACCCAATCACAAAGGCGCGGCAATCTCGATTTATAACCTTTCCGCGGGCCTGAGTAATTTTGTTGCACCAGCCATTGCCTCGATTGTGCTGCCGTTCTTCGACATAGAAGGTGTGGTCTGGGTCTATACCGCGCTTTATCTGGTCGCCGCCGTGCTGACGGTGATGGTCAAAGTGGAGCAACCGGGACATCCTGCCAAAGTCAGAAGCGGAACCCTGCCCGCCGGTTCTGCCGCAAGGACATAAAAAAACCGGGCGAAAGCCCGGTTTTTGTTTGCAGCGGGAGCAGAAATTACAGCCCCTGCCCGGCAATATCCATCGCAAAGTACGTCAGAATAATATCTGCGCCTGCACGTTTAATCGCGCCCAGGCTTTCACGCACCACGGCGCGTTCGTCGATGGCACCGGCCTGAGCCGCGAACTTGATCATCGCGTATTCGCCGCTGACCTGATACGCCGCCAGTGGCAGGCGGGAAGCCTCGCGGATATCGCGGATCACATCCAGATACGCGCCAGCGGGTTTCACCATCAGCGCATCCGCCCCTTCCTGCTCATCCATCAGCGACTCACGCACGGCTTCACGGCGGTTCATCGGGTTCATCTGATACTGCTTGCGGTTGCCTTTGAGCACGCTGCCGCCCGCTTCACGGAATGGCCCGTACATTGAGGATGCGAACTTGGTGGAATACGCCATGATCGAGGTGTCAATAAATCCGGCTTCATCCAGCGCACTGCGGATGGCCTGCACCTGACCGTCCTGTGCGGCGGATGGCGCAATGAAATCTGCACCGGCGGCAGCGGCAACCACAGCCTGTTTGCCGAGATTGATCAGCGTGGCGTCGTTATCCACGCCGTGGTCGTGCAGCACGCCGCAGTGCCCGTGCGAGGTGTATTCGCAGAAACAGGTGTCGGACATGACGATCATTTCCGGCACGGTGTCTTTACAGATGCGCGCCATACGGGCGACCAGACCGTTTTCGTTCCAGGTGTCGCTGCCGGTGGCATCCATATGATGCGAGATGCCAAACGTCATGACCGAGCGGATACCGGCGCGGGCGTAGCGTTCGATTTCAAACGCCAGGCGGGATTCAGGAATGCGCAGCACACCAGGCATGGCTTCGATCGGTACGTATTCAGAGGTCTCTTCTTCTACGAAAATCGGCAGTACCAGATCGTTGACGCTAAATTCAGTTTCCTGAAAGAGAGTGCGCAGGGATTCGGACTGTCTCAGGCGGCGAAGGCGTGAGCTCGGGAACTGATTCGACATGAAAACTCCTAAAAATTAGTCTGTTGCGCTGATATTTTTTAGAAACAGGAGCGCAGACAGTTCAGACGGCAGGAGGCAATGCAGCGCCGTCAGACGATGAAGCCCGCATTTTATAATAACTTTTAAACAAATGATGAACTTTCCGTGAGGAGATGTAACAGAGGCGGCATTATTGGAAAGGCGATCCCAATTCTCGGGATCGCCGGAACGTGTTATCCCAGCTTAATTTCCCTGTCTGCTGAAGCAATCGTCGATGGCCGGTGCGCGATAAATATCCGCGTAATATCCAGTTCACTGATCGCCTGGTTGATGCGCATTTCGTTGTCCAGATCCAGATGGCTGGTGGCTTCATCGAGGAACAGGATCGCCGGACGACGGTATAACGCGCGGGCAATCAGCAAGCGCTGTTTCTGCCCGCCGGACAAGCTGCCGCCCAGTTCGCTGATCAGTGTTTCATAGCCCATCGGCATACGTTCGATATCGTCGTGAATATTACAACGGCGGGCGCAGTCGATAATCCGCGCTTCGTCTTTCTGCTCATCAAAGCTGGCAATGTTCTCGCCGATGGAACCGGCGAACAACGTATCATCCTGTAACACACAGGCGATGCAGCTGCGGTAATTGTTCAGCCCGGCGGTGGTGATATCCATTCCGTTGATGAGAATGCGGCCTTCGGTCGGCGTCAGCAAACCGGTCATGATTTTCATCAGCGTGGTTTTGCCCTGCCCCGACGGCCCGGTGATGGCCACGCTTTCCCCCGCCGCCACCGACAGATTCAGGCCGTTAATCAGCGGTGCGGACAGGCTGTCGTACTGGAAAACCAGATCCCGCACATCCAGTGACGCTGCCTCACCCGCCCGCAGCAATTCACGTTCCGGCAGGGATTTTTCAGTCTCCGTCAGTGCGATATCGGCGATACGGTCGCGATGCAGGGACAACATCCGCAACTGCAACATCATATTCAGCAGATTGGCCGCACGTTCGGAAAACTGCCCGCGATAAGTGTTAAATGCGACGAACATCCCAAGCGTCATATGCCCGTCAATCACCTGCGTTGCACCGAGCCATAGCAGCGCGACCTGATCAAGCGTGGCGATCAACGTATTACCGCCGGTAAACATCATTTCAAATTTGGTTTTGCGCACCGTCGCATTGGCGTTATCAATGTTCAGATTCAGCCAGAAATTGGCGCGGGCTTTCGATAAACCGAGCGCCTTCAGCGTGCTGATGCCGTAAAGCGTTTCCATAAAGTGCGAGCCGGCACGCGCACCTTTAACGATTTGTTCTTCCGACACCTGGCGGTAGGCGTTATAGGTTGTCAGACGGAACACCACGTAAATCGCCGTAAAGCCGAGGATCACCCAAATCAGCCAGCCGCCGTACAACACCATCATCACGATCAGCCCGACCGACATAATACCGTCGATAATACTGTTGACGACGTTGGTGGTCAGCGTGGTACGCAGCGTGTCGAGCGAGGTGAAGCGTGACTGAATGTCGCCGAGTTTGCGCTTTTCAAAATAATCGAGCGGCAGTTTGAGCAGATGGTCGAACAGCCGCGCTTTCCACTGCACGTCAATCAGCGTACTCATCACCAGCGAGGTCCAGGCGCGCAGCATACTGACGCCGGTGCGGAAAATGATGAAGAACAGCAAGCCGAGGCAAATCAGCGTCAGTAAATCCGGGTCTTTCGCCGGGATCACGTGATCCATCACCAGCTGCATGCCGACCGGCAGCAACAGATTGACCGATTCGATCATCAGCGACAGGCAGAAGATTTTGGTCAGCGCCGGAATAAGCCCGCTGACGTTGCCCATCATTTTGCGCAAATCGAGCCGTACGCGCGGTTTTTCAGAGGTAAAACCGTTATCCGGCCACAACTCCAGCGCCACGCCGGTGAAGTGTTCGGAAACCTCCCGCATGCCCAGCGAGCGACGGCCAAACGCCGGATCGTGAATAACCACCTTGCCCTGCTTCACGCCGACCAGTACCACGAAATGATTGAGATCCCAGTGCAAAATACACGGCGTTTTCAGCGCATTCAGTTCGTCAATATCGAGCTTCAGCGCGCGGGATTTCATCTCATTCGCCGTGGCGATATCCATCAGCGTGCGCAGCGTCGCACCCCGCGATGAAATGCCGTAGTGCTGACGCAGACTCTGCAAATCAACATGTTTTCCGTGATAGCCAAACACCATCGCCAGACTGGCCAGCCCGCATTCAGCGGCTTCTGTTTGTATAATCTGCGGCACCCGGTGGCGCCAGCTAAAGTGCAGGCGGTCAGCCAGCTCCCGTACGTTATCGAGATTCATTAATTGGCCCCACCACGCTTTTCTTCATGCTGTAATACGGAGACAACATCCACTGATACAGCGGCCTTTTCTCCAGGAATAAGGTTGATTCGGCTTTCATGCCGCTGGATAAGTTCAGCGTCTCGCCGTGCCAGTCCATCGCTTTTTTATCCAGTGAAACAATCACTTTGTAATAAGGTCCGCTGACCGTGCCGTTTGCCGTACGCGGCGCGCTGGCGTAGGAATTCAGTTCCTGCTCAGAAACCGGTGCAGAAGAGATCGATTCCACCTTACCGGGGAACTGACCATATTTTTCAAACGGATAGGCTTCGTAACGGATATTGATGTGCTCACCGGCTTTGACGTAAGGCACGCTTTCATTGGGCAACCAGGCAACGAGGAAGAACGGAGAATTACTGGCAGGCACCAGCTGCGCCAGACTGTCGCCTGCATTCACCATCTGTCCGGGAGTGACGCTCAGCGAGGAGATTTTACCGGAGGTCGGCGCGGTGATCAGCAGGGAACCTTTCGCATCGGCCTGCGCCAGCTGACGCTCCAGATCGTTGCGCTGGTAGCCGTACTGCGAAATCTGATTATCAAACTCGGCGGCGCGCGTCACCAGTTCGCTGCGCAGATTGGTGATCTGCAAGGCTTCCTGAATCGCCTGAGTGTTCAGGCTCTGGAACGAGGTTTGCTGCTGGTAAAACAGGTAGCGCTGGTTATTCAGCTGGTCGGTATTGATGAGGCCTTTCTTCTGATACGCGCCGTAGTTCTGCATGCTTTTTTTCATGGCATCCAGCCCTTCCTGCGCGGAATCGACCATGCTCTGCGAAACCTGATGCGCTTTCTCATACTGCTCTAACTGCTGTTGCAGGTTTTGCAGCGTTTCCTGCTTATTGTGCTCAAGCTGAGCGACAATCGAGTCAATTTGCTCACGCTGTTTTTTGATGGCGGCGAGCGTGGTGGTACTGACATTGCCTGCCTGCGTCACGCGGCTGACGTCAATTTCATACAGCGGCTGACCCTTTTTCACCGGCTTGCCGGTATCGACATACAGTTTAGTGATCACCCCCTGTTCCGGGCTGAACAAATTAATGCTGTGCGGCTGAGTGATAATTTCACCGCTGACGTTTATACGCCGGGTGTAATTAGTGAAGATTAGGAATATCAGTAAAGAAATAAGAAAAAGAGTGGTCAGCGAGGTCACAATCCATAACGGCCAGCCAGCGAGTAATAATGCTTTACCCGTCCAGTGGTTTTGCTGATGTTCATTGACCTCTTTGCGAAAGAGCATATTTTTGGTTCCGGAAGCACAGGCTGTAAAAACAGAATCGTTGAAAGATAGCAGCCTGAAAGCCTCCTGCCACCGCGATTACTCTGAAACATCGCCCGGAGGTATTAACGCACAGAGACAGTTACGCCGTAATATTAAATAACTTTTTGTCACAGGCATTATTCACCCGGAGTTATTCGATTATTTTTATACGTGAAATTAATAAATCAGATTTTATAAAGTATTTTTTATATATAGAAACAATGAGTTGCGTATAATATTCCACTTAGGAGATTATTCCTAGTCAAATTCCGCCGCCAGTGCTCTAGGCTTAATCCCCGTGAAGACATTGCGTAGAAATTATCTCCATAGCATTACTCAATGTTTTCATCGCCCCCGGTTTTTAAGGGGACTTGCTTTAACAGATTAAAAGGAAGGCCTAAGATGAAATAATTAACAGAACATGATATTGAAATGGTTAATGGTGCGGGTTGGTCGGAAGATGTGAATAAAGTTGCCGATCGCCTATCAAGCTTTGGTCAGGACGCGGTAAGTGACACCAGTAATGCGGTGAACAAAGCGTATTCACAAATTTCCGATGGTCTTGCTAAAGCACAGAACTATCTGACGACCTAGTTTTCAGTCTTTAAAGGTTATTCAGAGTAATACAAGCCCCGCTCACGCGGGGCTTTTTTATATCAGCAGGAAATCTTTATATCCACGGACAATCAAACGCCCGCTTTGGTTTTATCGCTCTTCACCATGCTGTTTTTCAGCTTGCCGATAAGTTCTTTGCGAAAATCACCCAGTTTGGGTTTATCGCCTTCAAGCCACGGCAGCGGACGGCAGAGCTCCATGGTTTTGATACCCAGACGTGCAGTGAGCAATCCGGCACCGATGCCCTGTGCAGCACGGGCAGAAAGCCGCGCCGCCAGATCCTGCGACATCCAGTCCATCCCCACTTCGCGTACCAGTTCGGACGCACCGGCAAAAGCCATATTCAGCAGCACCAGACGGAACAGGCGAATGCGGCTGTAATAGCCAAGCTCAATGCCATAAAGCACGGCGATGCGGTTGACCAGACGCAGGTTGCGCCAGGCGATAAAGGCCATATCGACCAGCGCCAGCGGGCTGACGGCAATCATCAGCGCAGATTCGGCCGCCGAATGGCTGATTTCGCGACGCGCCTGTGCGTCGAGTACCGGCTGAACCAGACGGGCATAAAGCTCGACCACTTCGCGGTCATTTTGCGTTTCGTGCAGTGACGCCTGCCAGCGTTGCAGCGCCGGATGGCTGTTATCGAGCCCGGCTTGTGCCGCCAGTTTTTCGCAAAACGCCCGCCCCTTTCCTGTTCCGTGGCTGTGCATCAATTCACGCGCCTCATCGCGCTCATCGGCACGCTGACGCAGACGATACAGGCGACGCCATTCAGTCGCCACGGATCCAACACCGGCGACGATAATCAGGCCGCCCGCCGTGCAGGCACCGAGCGCCACCCAATCCTGCTGAACCCACGCCTGATGCACCCATTGCACGCCCTGCGCGACCACGCTGATGCCCAGCACCGCAACGCCAAGACGTACAATTTTGCCCCATAAACTGCGGCGCGGTTTGAGCGCACGGCTGAGTACGGCTTCGGCTTCGCCCTCTTCCTGCTGTTCGTCGGTTTCGACGGTCACCGGAGTAAAGCGTTCTGAAATCATTTCGTCAAAGGTCAGCGCCGGTCTGATCACCGGATCTGCAGGCGCTTTTAATTCCGTTTCAAAATCGATACGCGGTTTTATCGGTTCGCTCATCGCATTTTATCTCCCAGTAAAAACTCCATTACCGCATCCAGACGGATGTGCGGCAACGGCGTGTCCACGCTCATTTCGCGCGGACGAAACTCGTCAAAATGAAACCCCTGTTTTTGCCAGAACGCCGCGCCCGGCAAACGCGCAGGCACTTCGCCGGGAAACACCGTCAGCGGCGCGCCATCCTGCAAGCGTTGGCCTTTCAGCGCTGGCAAACTTTGCCCCTGATATTCCACCCTGCCGGTTTCTGTCGCCTGAACGGAGGCCAGCCCGGCGCAATCCATGCTGATGCCTTCGAAGGCCGCATTTTGCCAGGCTTCCTGCACCAGTTGCTGCAACAGCGACACCAGGTTCGCATGCTGATCGCCGGTAATGTGGTCGGCTTTGGTGGCCGCAAACATCAGTTTGTCGATGCACGGATTAAACAGGCGGCGGAACAGCGTACGTTTGCCGTAGTGGAAACTTTGCATCAGTTGCGTCAGTGCGAGGCGCATATCGTTGAACGCCTGCGGCCCGCTGTTAAGCGGTTGCAGGCAATCCACCAGCACGATCTGACGGTCAAATTTCACAAAGTGATCTTTATAAAAACCTTTCACGATGTTCTGGCAGTAATAATCAAACCGCGCGCGCAGCATGCCGAGATTGCTATTTTTATCCGCCTGCACCAGCTGTGCGTCGCTGTACTGATGCATTTCCGGCCACGGGAAAAACTGCAATGCGGGCGCGCCGGCTAAATCCCCCGGCAAAACAAAACGCCCCGGCTGGATAAAGTGCAAGCCTTCGGTTTTGCAGCGGATCAGGTAATCGGTATACGCCTGCGCAATCGCGCCCAGCAGATTTTCATCGGCAGATGCCAGCGGGTCGCATTGCTGGCACAGTTCGAGCCACGGCTTCGCCCATTGTGCGCGATCACCCTGCAACAGCCCCGCCATCTGGCGTGACCAGTCGAGATAATTTTGCTCCAGCATCGGCAAATCCAGCAGCCATTCGCCCGGATAATCGACAATTTCCAGATACAGCGTCGAGGTGTCTTTGAAGTGGCGAAGCAGGGAATCGTTGGAGCGATAACGCAGCGCCAGCCGGATTTCGCTGACGCCACGGGTCGGCGTTGGCCATGCAGGCGGCGTACCGTAAAGTGCTGCCAGCCCTTGGTCATAAGCAAAGCGCGACACACCCAGATCCCGCTGCGGGACGCGTTTCACGCCAAGCAGCCGCTCCTCGCGGGCAGCCGAAAACAGCGGTAAACGTGCGCCGCTGTGCATATGTAAAAGCTGGTTAACGAAGGCGGTGATGAAAGCGGTTTTACCGCTGCGGCTTAATCCGGTAACAGCCAGCCGCAGATGCCTGTCCATGCCGCGATTGATCAGTGAATTAAAGTCGTTTTGTAGTCTTTTCATTGCTCTCCCTGGCGTAGCGCCCAAACAGCGCGGTAAGAATACGTTTGAATAACGGTTCTAATAATAGTGCTAAAACATACCGGAGTGGCCCTTTTCCCACCACGCCCAGCACACGCGCTGCCAGCCCGGCAGGACCGAACGTCAGCGCCAGCGTAATGATAACGCTGAAAATTTTTGAAAACAGGCTGCGCTTACCCGGCAGCGAGGAATTCAGGTAACGGGTCATAAAGATTCCTTAAGCGGGACGTGAGAGGGAAAAAGCAGCCGGAACAATGTCCGGCAGCAGAGGTAAAGCGGTGAAGAGAAAATTAGAGCTGGCGGAAACGGCTGCGTACGCCGAAGGTTTCCGAGGTCACGTAACGCTCAACCTGTCGCAAACGCTGTTCGCTGGCTTTCAGTTCGCGGTCAGCTTCTTCCAGCAGGTTACGCGGAGAAGGCGCATTCTCGCCTTCAAATTCACTGGCAGGCATCGGATCCAACACATAGCTGAGGATCACGTACGCCACAAAAGTGAACATGAATAAGCCGAAAAACACAGACAATACCGCCATAATCCTCAGCAGTTTTACCGGTACGCCCAGATAGTGCGCCAGCCCGGCCAGAACGCCTTTTATCACGCCCTCTTCCGGCACGCGGTAGAGTTTTCGTTCAGACATTCGGTTCGCCATTATGAATTCCTCCAGCCGGGATGTTCGGCATCGAGAATTTCTTCCAGCGCCTGAATACGTTCGCGCATGCGTTGCGCTTCATGCGTCAGGCTGGTGAGATTTTGTATCTCATGCTGACTGAGCTGACTGCCATTTTGCTGGCGATTGCTGTAGTGAAGCCACAACCAGACAGGGGCCACAAATAAAACAAAAATAGTCAGCGGAATTGCTAAAAACAGGAAGCTCATTATTTATCCTTAATTCTGATGAGTCTTATGGGTGCAGGAACTCCGCAACCTGCCTGCGGACAGGCAGGTTTACCGGAAAATTACGCGTCCTGATTACCGTTCATTTTGGCTTTCAGGGCAGCAATTTGCGCACTGATTTCATCGTCGGCTTTCAGCTCAGCAAACTGCTGATCCAGCGATTTCTTTTTGCCAATACTGACGCTTTCCGCTTCTGCTTCCATATGATCAATGCGGCGTTCGAACTGCTCAAAACGCGCCATCGCTTCATCAATTTTACCGCTGTCGAGCTGACGACGAACGTCACGCGAAGAGGCTGCCGCCTGGTGACGCAACGTCAGCGCCTGCTGGCGGGCACGGGTTTCAGTCAGTTTGCTTTCCAGTTCACCAATTTCGGACTTCATGCGATCCAGCGTTTCTTCTACGACGGTCACTTCGTTCTTCAGCGTCGCCACCAGCTCGGTCAATTTCTGTTTCTCAATCAGCGCAGCACGCGCCAGATCGTCTTTGTCTTTACGCAGGGCCAGTTCGGCTTTGTCCTGCCATTCAATCTGCTGGGATTCACCCTGATCAATGCGGCGGATCAGCTGTTTCTTTTCTGCCAGCGCACGGGCGGAGGTTGAACGCAGTTCCACCAGCGTGTCTTCCATTTCCTGAATCATCAGACGAACAAGTTTTTGCGGATCTTCTGCTTTATCCAGCAAGGTGTTGATGTTGGCGTTAATGATGTCAGCGAAGCGAGAAAAAATACCCATAATCGAAATTCCTCTTTGTTTCTGTTTGGTTTCCGGCCAAATGATTACCGGTCAAATCCGCAGGAAAATTTTTCAACTGCGGCGATAAACCTATATCAGGATCCGTGCCAACTTTTTAAAATCATTATCTGCATGAATAAATTGAATTTTTTATCTTCGTCTCTGCTATGCTTATTTTTCGAGATGAGTAATTTCACTAAGAGTTAGTGTGTTTCACCACACAAGGAATGCCAAATGACGGATAACACAGACAATTTGCTCGGTGAAGCCAACGCCTTTATTGAGGTGCTGGAACAGGTTTCGCAGCTGGCGAAACTGAATAAGCCGGTACTGGTGACCGGTGAACGCGGCAGTGGTAAAGAGCTGATTGCGCACCGTCTGCATTATCTGTCGCCGCGCTGGCAGGGGCCGTTCATTTCGCTCAACTGTGCGGCGCTCAATGAAAACCTGCTGGATTCCGAACTGTTCGGCCATGAAGCGGGCGCGTTTACCGGCGCGCAGAAACGTCATCTCGGACGCTTTGAACGCGCGGACGGCGGAACGTTGTTTCTCGATGAACTGGCGACCGCGCCGATGCTGGTGCAGGAAAAATTATTACGCGTGATCGAATACGGACATCTGGAACGCGTCGGCGGCAGCCAGCCGTTACAGGTCGATGTGCGGCTGGTATGTGCGACGAATGATGATCTTCCGGCACTGGCCGCCGCCGGAAAATTCCGCGCGGATTTGCTTGACCGCCTGGCGTTTGACGTCGTTCAGCTTCCGCCGCTGCGTGAGCGCCAGCAGGACATCATGTTGCTGGCTGAGCATTTTGCCATCCAGATGTGCCGCGAACTTTCTCTGCCGCTGTTCCCCGGTTTTACCGAACATGCCCGCGAAACGCTGATGCGCTATCGCTGGCCGGGCAATATCCGCGAACTGAAAAACGTCGTGGAGCGTTCGATGTACCGGCACGGCACCAGCGATTTTCCGCTGGATAACATTATTCTGAATCCGTTTGCTCAGCGGGCAGCGTATTCCGCACCGGAGGAACCGCATGAGAGTATTTCGTTACCAGCATTGCCGCTGGATTTAAAACAGTGGGTCACCGGTCAGGAAAAAAATCTGATTGAACAGGCGTTGCGGCAGGCGCGTTTCAACCAGCGCAAGGCCGCTGAGCTGCTTAACGTGACGTATCATCAGTTACGCGGAATGTTGAAAAAGCACGGGATACAGGTGAATACGCAGGAAAGTGACTGAATAACAGGCAAAAAAAAGCCAGCACCCGAGCTGGCTAAGTAATACTGGAAGCAATGTGAGCAATGTCGTACCTCGCGATTAACGCCCCTGGCGGGGCACCTCTCGTCCGGTGAAAAGAATGATAATGGTTCTCAGTATCGTCTGTAAAGTGTTTTGTTGAGAATATTTCTCATTACCACACTGTTTTTACGGCTACTTTTTGAACAACCTTATCGTCATTACGGACTACCATTCCGGGAAAGGATCGGCCATCGCGATCCAGCTGTCGATCCCTTCGGCCATTTGCTGCTCGCTCAGCAGACATGCATCCAGCCGGTGAATAATCTCTTCTTTATCCAGATGCTGGCCGATGAATACCAACTCCTGACGCATATCGCCAAACGGCTCAACCCACTTTTCCATGATTTGCTGGCGGGTTTCTTCATCCTGCGGCCAGTCATTTTCGGGCAATGCGCGCCAGAAAATCCCCGCCATGCCATAACGCGCGATCCCGCCCGCCTGGCTCCACTGCCCGGCGAAACGCGGACGCGTCGCCAGCCAGAAAAAACCTTTCGACCGCAGCAGGGTCCCGCCGCCCCAGTCGCCGTGTACCACGCGATAAAATTTATCCGGATCAAACGGCCGGCGCGCGGTGTACACAAAACTGCTGATGCCGTATTCCTCGGTTTCCGGCGTATGTTCACCACGCAGTTCCTTCAGCCAGCCCGGAGCCTGCTGCGCTTTGGCAAAATCAAAAAGACCGGTATTGAGCACATTTTCCAGCGGCAAACTGCCTGGTGATATAGGGATGATTTGCGCTTCCGGGTTCAGGCTTTTCAGTAACGCAATCACTTCACGCTGCTGATGGCTGTCGAGCAGATCCGTTTTGCTTACCAGTAAGACGTTACAAAATTCAATCTGGTCAATCAGGAGATCAGTCACGCTGCGCGCGTCATCCTCGCCCAGACTTTCACCCGCCTCCTGAACGCTGCGGGCTTCCTGATATTGCTGCATAAAATTGACGCCATCCACGACGGTGACCAGCGTATCCAACCGCGCAAATTGTGAAAGGCTTTCGCCGTTTTCATCTTCAAACGTAAAGGTTTCCGCCACCGGCAGCGGCTCTGAGATCCCGCTCGATTCAATCAGCAGATAATCAAACCGCCCCGCCTGCGCCAGTTCGCGCACGGAGATCAGTAAATCTTCCCGCAACGTGCAGCAGATGCAGCCGTTGCTCATTTCCACCAGTTTTTCCTGCTGGCGGTCGAGCGTAATTTCGTTAGCGACCAGTGCCGCATCAATATTTACTTCGCTCATATCATTGACGATCACCGCTACGCGCATGCCCTCACGGTTGTTGAGAATGTGGTTCAGCACGGTAGTTTTCCCCGCGCCCAGAAAGCCGGAAAGCACGGTGACGGGCAGTAAAGACATAGTTAACCTCGAATCAGAAGACCGCGCAGGCAAAATACTTCGCCTGCGATTATTGTTATAATATAACATAACAATGTCAGCGCGATTTCAAGGGTTTTCTGGAAGAACGGATAAAATCTGCGCCAAGTGCCGCAGGATTTCACCCTGTTTTGTGCAATGGATTGGGGTACCTCGCAGAGTACGGTACACTTGAGACATTGCACCTTAACTTTGAAGCCTTTATGCGTCGTCTAACTTTGTGGATGCTTTTACTGAGCAGTTTGTCCACAGCAGTTTTTGCTGAGACTGCTCCAACACATGCCAGCCCGACGGTGGCCAGCGCGCCAGTCAAAGATATTCGCCAGAGCGGCTTTGTCTATTGCGTCAACGGCATGGTCAATACCTTCAATCCGCAAAAAGCCAGCAGCGGGCTGATTATTGATACGCTCGCTGCACAGCTTTACGACCGTCTGCTGGACGTTGACCCGTATACCTATCGCCTGATCCCTGAACTGGCGCAAAGCTGGGAAGTGCTCGACGACGGCGCAACCTACCGTTTCCATCTGCGCAAAGATGTACCTTTTCAGAAAACCAGCGGATTTGTACCTTCACGTAAAATGAACGCCGATGACGTGGTGTTCAGCTTCCAGCGCATCATTGATCCGAATAATCATTTCCACGGCGTTAACGGCGAAGAGTATCCGTATTTCGACAGTTTGCAGTTTGCCAAAACGGTGAAGAGCATCAAAAAGCTCGATGACTACACAGTCGAGTTTCGCCTGAACAATCCCGATGCCTCTTTCCTCTGGCATCTGGCGACCCATTACGCACCGGTACTTTCCGCTGAATATGCGGCCAGTCTGACGAAATCAGGCAATGAAGAAGAAATAGACCGTCAGCCTGTCGGCACCGGCCCGTTCCAGTTGGGCGAATACCGCACCGGCCAGTACGTGCGTCTTGAACGCAACGGACAATACTGGAAAGGCACGCCGCGCATGGCGCAGGTGGTGATCGACATGGGCGTCGGCGGTACCGGACGTTTGTCTAAATTGCTCACTGGTGAGTGTGATGTTCTGGCGTATCCGGCGGCCAGCCAGCTGTCGATTTTGCGTGAAGATCCGCGTCTGCGCCTTTCCCTGCGTCCGGGAATGAACGTCGCCTATCTGGCGTTTAATACCAATAAAGCGCCGCTCAACGATCCACGTATCCGTCGGGCCGTTGCGCTTTCTATTAATAACCAGCGTCTGATGCAGTCAATTTATTACGGCACGGCAGAAACAGCGGCGTCAATCTTGCCGCGCGCCTCGTGGGCGTATGACAGCAATGCGCAGGTGACGGAATACAATCCGGCTAAAGCCAGGCAAATCCTCAAAGATCTCGGACAGGAGAAACTGAATCTGCATCTGTGGGTACCGACGGCGTCGCAGTCGTTTAACCCGAGCCCGCTGAAAACCGCTGAACTTATTCAGGCGGATTTAGCACAGGTTGGGATTAAAGTGACGATTGTGCCGGTTGAAGGCCGTTTCCAGGAAGCCAAGCTGATGGAGATGAACCATGACCTGACGCTGACCGGCTGGTCCACGGACAGTAATGACCCGGACAGTTTCTTCCGCCCGATGCTCAGTTGTGCAGCGATTCATTCGCAGACCAACTATGCTCACTGGTGTGATCCGGCGTTTGATGAATTGCTGCGTCAGGGCCTGTTGTCGCAGCAGCTTTCGCAGCGCATTGAGTTTTATCAGCAAGCTCAGAAAATCCTCGAGCAGGAATTACCCGTGCTGCCGCTGGCTTCCTCGCTGCGTCTTCAGGCTTACCGTTACGACATCAAAGGGCTGGTTCTGAGTCCGTTCGGCAACTCTTCATTCGCAGGCGTCTTCCGTGATGACGAAGGAAGGAAAGCACCATGATTATCTTCACGTTACGCCGCATTTTGTTGCTGCTGGTCACGCTGTTTTTCCTCAGTCTGGTAGCGTTCAGCCTGAGCTATTTCACGCCGAATGCACCGCTGCGCGGTGCGTCTTTGTGGGATGCCTATCGCTTTTATTTCATGGGGCTGTGCCAGTTTGATTTTGGCGTCTCGAGCATCAACGGCGAAAGCATTACTTATCAGCTGAAAGCGGTCTTCCCGGCCACCATGGAACTGTGCGTTCTGGCCTTTGCGCTGGCGCTGTTCGTCGGGATCCCTCTGGGGATTCTGGCGGGCGTAATGCGCGGAAAATGGCCGGATGTGGCGATCAGCAGCCTGGCGCTACTCGGTTTCTCGATCCCTGTTTTCTGGCTGGCCGTTCTGCTGATGTTGTTCTTCTCTTTACAGCTCGGCTGGCTACCGGTTTCTGGTCGTCTTGATTTGCTGTATCAGTTGAAAACCGTGACCGGCCTTACGCTGGTCGATGCCTGGCTTTCACATTCGCCGTATCGCCACGAGATGATTATCAGCGCCATCCGCCATATGATTTTGCCGATTGCCGCGCTGGCCGTTGCGCCGACCACTGAAGTGATCCGCCTGATGCGGATTTCGACTGATGACGTCCTGGCGAAAAACTACGTGAAAGCCGCTGCAACCCGCGGGCTGTCGCGCTTTACCATTATCCGTCGTCATGTTTTACACAATGCGCTGCCGCCGATTATCCCAAAACTGGGTCTGCAATTTTCCACCATGCTGACGCTGGCGATGATTACGGAGGTGGTCTTTAACTGGCCGGGCATTGGCCGCTGGCTGATAAACGCGATCCGCCAGCAAGATTATGCCGCGATTTCCGCCGGTGTGATGGTGGTAGGCTCACTGGTGATAGTCGTCAACGTGCTTTCAGACATTCTCGGTGCCCTGATGAACCCATTGAAACATAAGGAATGGTATGCCCTTCGATAGGTGATGCTGAATTTAAATTAATATCAATTAAATCAATTTATTGAATAATATTCATACCTAAATCATGCATTAAAACACACATTCATGTACACAGTGTATTTGTGAATCCAGCATAATTCTTTGACCAATTCCTCATGTGGATATACTGTATACATACACAGTATATTTGCATGAGCGATCATCATATGAAAAACAAAGACGAGTTCGGCGGCATGCGCTTGCTGACTGACTTTCAAACGGCACATAGCGCCTTCGGTGAGTTCGTAATTCTCAAAACATCTTTC